>JANXMD010000140.1 GCA_025354845.1 Verrucomicrobiota bacterium
GTGTATCCCAACGCCTTAGCAGGCGCGATTCTGCTGCTGTTTCCCGTCACGCTGGCCCTGGCGGTCTTCGGCACCGGGACTCTGCGTCCTCCGATCCGCTACCTGCTGCTCGGGCTGGTCGCCTTCCTGGGGTTGGGGTGCCTATTCTGGACCGGCTCGAAGTCCGGGTGGCTGATCGCGCTTGGTCTCGTCGCCACCCGGCTGTTGTTGTCGCGCATTCCGCGGCGGCTGCGACTCCCCTTGTTCGCCGCGGTGGCGATCTTGGGCCTCGCCGCCTTCGGCATCCGCTTCCGCGCCTACTTTTCGGCCGGGGCCACCAGCGTCGGGGCGCGCTTCGACTACTGGCGCGCTGCCGCGGCCACGGTGGTTTCCAATCCGCTCACCGGCACCGGCCCGGGGACTTTTCAACGTCCCTACAGCCGTCTGAAATCTCCCGAAGCCGAAATGGCCCGACTGGTCCACAACGACGCTCTGGAGCAGTTCTCCGACTCGGGAATCCCCGGAGGCGTGCTGTATCTCGTGTGGGTGGGCGGTCTGGTGGTGGCGGTCGGTCGACACGCCTTCCAGAGCCGGCAACCGATGATGCAGGCGCTGGCCCTGGGCGTCCTGGCTTGGTTTGCGCAGGGATTCGTGGAGTTCGGACTCTACATCCCGGCGCTCGCGTGGATCGCATTCACGCTCGCAGGCGTTCTGGCGGCGCTACCGATCGAACACGAGGAACCCGTCGGCTAATCCGGCGGCTTCGACGAGGTTCGCTCGACCCGTGCGACGCGCAATTCGAACGCCGAATACCACTGCGCCCGGCCCTTCGCCTGGGCGATCCGATGCTCGACGTGGGTCCGCCATCCGGCGATGGAGGCTTCATCCTTCCAGTAGCTCACCGTGATGCTCACACCGCTGAGTGTGTCGCGGGCAGAATCCACTCCGAGGAATCCCGGCTGGGTCACCGCCAGCTCCAGCATGCGGGCCGCCATTTCGCCGTATCCGGCGTCTCCAGGCGTCCTCAGCGAGGTGAAGATCACCGCGAAATACGGCGGCTCCGGAGTCTGGGCCAGTTGGGGAAGCTGAGGCGCGGCCATGGGAATCGGAGCGTGGCAGGCACCGCTTGGGGTCAGGGATTCAGGCGCTTGAGCACCGTGTCCAAGAGCTCCGGAGCGCAGGCCACCGCAGAGTTGGCACCCGGACGGGACGCGTCGCGCCCCTGCCAATCGGTGATCTTGCCGCCGGCGCCTTCGATGCACGGAATGAGCGGAAGGAGGTCCCAGGAATTCATCACGGGATCCACCATCACGTCGGCCCATCCGCTCGCCACCAGCAGGTAGCCATAACAATCACCGAACGATCGATACAGGCGCACCGATCGGGTCAGGGAATCGAAGGCCGGCCCATTCTGATGCACCGCAGGCAGCAGAGGGTCGCTGGTCAGCAACGTGGCCGCTTCCAGGGGTGGGGCAGGACGGACCCGGACCCGTTCCCCGTTGAGGGTGGTGACCTTGCCGTCGCCCATCATGAGCTTGCCCAGCACGGGCTGATGAACGCACCCCAGCACGGGTTTGCCCTGATGCAGCAGGCCAATGAGGGTGCCGAACAGGGGCACAGCGGTGATGAACGACTTGGTGCCGTCGATGGGATCGAGCACCCAGACGAAGTCCGCATTGCCGTTCATCGTGCCAAACTCCTCACCGACGATGCCGTGGTCGGGGAACCGCGTTTCGATCAGGCGCCGCATTACCTCCTCGGCGCCGCGATCGGCGACCGTCACGGGCGATTCGTCGGCCTTCCGCTCCACGCCAACGGCGCGACTTCCATACCACGGAAGGATGGCCGCGGCACTGGCAGCGGCGAGTTCACGGATGAAGTCTTGGTACGGATCCAGGTTCACGCGGCGGTAGGAAACCAAGAACCGGTGGCTTTGAACACGGTTTTGGTGTCCCAGCTGGGTAACTTTTTTGGGCGATGCGCACCGGAAGCGACTTCGGCTAGACTTCCGACGGATAGCCTTAAGCATTTCGGCCCAGTTCCAGATTCAACAGGATTCGTTTGCGCCACAAGCCGCCTCCGTAGCCGCCCAGGCCCCCTCCCTTGTTCACCACCCGATGGCACGGGATCAGGATCGCCAGCCGATTCCGCCCGTTGGCGGTACCAACCGCCCGGCAGGCCCCGGGATGACCCGCGCGTTCCGCCAAGTCCTCGTAAGACCAGGTCTTGCCGTACGGGATGGTTCGGAGTGCACCCCACACCGACTCCTGAAAAGGCGTGCCGGGCGCGACCAGCGGCACGGTGAACGTCTGCAGGGCACCTTCGAAATAGCGGGTCAACTCCGCTTGGAGCCGGGTCAACCATCGATGCTCGCCCGGAACCGAGGCCAGTCCCAACAGCCGTTCCATGGCCTTTACCTGGGTCGCCGCGCGCTCGGGATCGGAGAACTCAAGCAGGCACACGCCTGACTCCACCGCCCCCACGAGCAGCGGCCCAACGGGCGACTCGAAAATCGAGGTCGTGATGCAGCCACCGCCGCGAGCCCGTCCGGGAGCGGCGCCAAACTGACGCCCAAACGCCTCACGAAATCCAGAGTGCGACTCGTATCCATGTCCCAGCGCCACCTCATCCAGGGACTGCCCCTGACCCAGTGATTCCAGAGACTTTCCCAGCCGCCGCGCGCGGCAGAATGCGGAAAACGTCATTCCATGATGCCGTTGAAACCAGCGACGGACACGGGACGCATCCACACCAAACGTAGCCAGTTCGGCTCCGGTCAGGCGGCCGTCGCTACCCGCGTCCAGATGGGCCAGGAGCCGTGCGACCCACTCGGGCGCGCGACCATTGGCCGATTCAGGGTCACATCGCTTGCAGGCACGATACCCCGCCCCGACCGCTTCCTGGACCGTCGCGAAATACTCGCAGTTCTCCCGCCGCGGCCGGCGCGCCGGACAGCTCGGGCGACAATAGATCCCGGTCGTCTTCACGGCCGTGAGGAACAATCCGTCGAATCCTGCATCCCGCTCCTGGAATGCCCGCTCCATGGCCGCGCGCGATGGCATCAAGTTCATGCCATCACCCTAATGACCCGCGCCGCCGGCCCTCCACCGAACTTGCGACATCAAATCCCGTCCGATCCATCACCGGCCGCCTGAAACCAGGGGAGGTTGTTCTTCTCAATTCACTGTATGCTTGCATTCATACAGTTAGCTGTTCAAGTTTCAGCACCGAGGCCCACGGCACTTCTTTCCTGACTCAGCACGTCCTGCTCCCAATCCCGTTCCCAGACGCCACCGTCGTCGTTGTGCCCCGGGAACTGAACCCCCTGGTTCCCGACCTTGCTACCCATGAACTTTGCCCGTCCATCGGCCCTTTTCTTCCTGTGCCTCCTCTGGGGTGTCCTCGGAGTCACCACCTCGGGGGCGCCAATTCCGAGTCGGTTGAGCACCGCCGAAGACATCCCTCTGTTGAATGTTCCCGTGGACTTCAGTGCCATCCCCGATTCGGTCCGTACACTTGCCATCGAGGTGCGGACGACTTCGACCAACGCGCTGCTTCTTCCGAGCACCTCGGTGGTGCTCCAAGGCACTGGGCCACATCAGTCGATGTCGCTGTATCCGGGCGCCAATCAGAACGGGTTCGTTACACTCAGCCTGATCGCCCACGACCCCAGAAACAGCAACTCATTCACCAACCAATTCACCGTCACGGTGACTCCGGTGAACGATCCACCGGAGTTTGAGGGGATGCTCCCCGTCCGGTGGTTTGAAGGGGCTGCGCTCCCGGCCATTCCATTCGCGGTGCGCGATGTCGATGGCGACCCGATTTCGACGCGGATTCAAATCGACCGCGGAGCCGGTTTGACACCAGAAACGACACTGGTGTTGCTACCGCCGGTCGACCGATTTGTTCATCGGTATGAGGTCCGATTCCAAAATGCAGCCGTACCAGCCGGAAACTACCGCTACCGGCTCAGCGCGAGCGACGGAAAGAGCACCAACCTCACCACGCTGAATCTCATCGTGGAGCCGCGACTCCTGCTTTCGACCGCCCCGGGCATCTTGGTTCCGTCCGAATTTGCCATCGACTTTGCGGACCTCAGCGCGGACGGATTCCCGGAACTCGTGCTCTCCCCAGGCGCGCTGAATTCTCCGCAGATTCTGGCAAACAACCAAGGTCACCTCGGGGTACAAGTGTTGTTCTCCAAAGGATCTATGCTTCCCAATCAAGCTTGGGACGATTTCGACGGCGACGGAAGACTGGAGGCCGCTTCACTCCAACCCGGCAACGGAAACGGGTTGCTAAAGTTGTGGCGAACCGGCACGTCGCAGAGTCCAGCGCCCCCAATCTTGCTCGCCTCGTCTAATGTTCTGCAGGCGATTCCGACCCAGGGAACGCAGCTGATTTCCGCCGATTTCGACGGGGATGGGGATCGCGATATTCTGATGGCAATCCCGTCGCAACCGACACCCGGCACCGACCCGGGCACCTGGCTGGCACGGAATCGCGGAGACGGAACGTTTCTTCTCGAGAATGTCGGTCCGGCCATTCCGTCGGCGGTTGTGGCCGTCGGCGACCTCAACGATGACGGCGTCCCCGACCTCGCGTCGGTGGCGCTCGACGCATCGGGACTGGGAAGGGTGGTGCTTTGGATCAACGACGGAACGGGCCGCTTCGTCCGAGAGACAGCACCCATTGTCGCGGACAATTACGTCAGCATCGGGTTGGCTGATTTTGACGGCGACGGGCGTTTGGATCTGTGGTTGGTCAGCCGCCCCGGCCCCAAGGAATCCACGAATCGGCCTGTCCGAACCTCGGTGCTCCTCCACACCGCGGCGGGTTGGTCGGAGTCGTGGTCGACGGAGACCGCCGCCGCCATTCCTGGCAGCCTGACCGTCGCAGTCGCCGACTTCGATGGCGACGGGATGCCCGACCTGATCGGCCCGGGCACCTCCGACGGGCTCTCGGGATGGTTTCTCTTTTCGAATCAGGGCAATGGACGCTTCGAAGCGGTCACATTCGTGACGAGTTCCCAATCGGCACCACATCTTGCGGTGGGGGACATCAACGGCGATGGGCGCCCCGACCTGGCTTACGGCGCGATAAACAGCGACGCGGTTCGTGGGCAAATCCTGACCAACGGAATTCCCCGGCTCACGCTCCCGCCTGCGGTGCCGACCCATCTTCGGAGCCGCCTGGATGGCACGCGACTGCAGCTCGAATGGGATGCGGGTCCCGATTCCTTTTCCTCCACGCCGCCCACGTTCAACGTGCGACTGGGCACCACTCCGGGCGCCAACGATGTGGTTCCCTCTCTCTCCCGCCCCGACGGACTGAGGCTGATGTTTCGTCCGGGCAACGCAGGATTTCGTCACGCGCTGTCGGTGAATCTGGCCGGAAGAGAGGGGACGAACCTTTTCTGGAGCGTCCAGGCGATGGATGCCGGCGGCCGGGCCAGCGCTTTTGCCACCGAACAAACGCTGTCCGTCCGTCTTGCGGCTGCTCCCCCCGTGATTTCCGGATTGGGCAACTTCTCCGTAAACGAAGACTCCACCGCGCGCATCGAATTCCAAATCACCGACGATCAAACTCCCGCCTCCGATCTCCAAGTTCAGGTCGAACCCGCCACCTCCGATCTACTCACCTCCTGGAAGCTCGCCCCGTCCTCCAACGCCGTCCGTGTCTTGACGGTCGTTCCCAAGCCCAACGTCAATGGTCCCGTGGTGTTCGCGGTGAAGGCCACTGATCGCGGCGGGAACACCACTTCCCAGCAGTTCACGTTGACCATCCTCCCGGTAAACGATCCACCCCAATGGGGGCCGGTGACCGAGCAGCGCGGCATCGCCGGCGAAGCCATGCCGCCGATCCGCATCCGGGTGAGCGATCTCGAGTCACCGATTTCCGCACTGCAATTCTCCGCGACCAGCAGCGAGGAATCGGTGCTGCCGGCACACGCGATTCAGTTTCGTTCTTTCGATGAAACAGCCATCGAGGTCAGCGCCACGGGACCCTTGTTGAAGCCGGGTTCCACCGTCCTGACTCTGACGGTAACGGATCCTGAGGGTCTCAGCTCCACTGTTGCGGTGCCGCTGTCCTCCGAAATTGGCGCCCTGCCACGACTGGCATCCTTTGCCGCGCCCGCCGGGCTCACCGACCTGCGAGTCGCCGACGCCGATGGTGACGGGATCTGCGAAATCGCCGGTCTCGCCGACGGCAAGGTCCTCGTCTGGACCGCCTCAACTCCCGCCACGTGGCATGCTGCAAGCCTTCCGCTTCCCGATCACTTCACCGCCACCGCAATCCGATGGACGGATTGGAATCACGATGGCCGCCTCGATCTGCTGTGTGCCGGGATCATTCCCCAGGGTAAAGACGCCCCCAGATCAACGGTCGTTGTGCTGCTCAACCAAGCGAACGGCTGGGCAATCGGACCGGTGCTCAACCCCTTCCCTGTCGGGTATCAATTCGTTGAACTCACCGACCTCACGGACGACGGTGCCGAGGATCTGGTGGCAGCGGGGCTTGCCGTCGATGGCACGCCACGGTTGTACCTGGCGCCGCGTGCGGGCGGGACCTATGGGGTGCAAGCCATCGACGTTTCGGCGTCCGGTGATGTCCACGCCGTGGACGTCGATCGGGACGGCCGCACCGACCTGGTTGCCGGTGGCCATCCGCTTCAATGGTTCACCCAGACGGGCCGCAATTGGGTCGCCCGGGGCGATTCACTCGGCGATTCAAATGGGTCCGAATGGCTGGATCTCGATCACGACGGTCGCTGGGATGCCATCACGGGAGTTGCGAGCGCTCCGAACTCCGCCTGGGTGTTCTCGGATTTGGCCAGCCGCCCTTTCCCTCCGCGAGCGGTGCCCTTTGGAGTCGGGCCTGCCACCACGCTCGTCGACCTGAATGCCGACGGTTTCATCGACGCGGTCCACGTCGACGATTCCGGCCGCCCGGTCCTGCAAACCGGTTCCGGACTTTCCTGGAATCCCCCGCAACGGCTCCACCCGGATCTGGTGTTCCTCGCCCGGGGTGGAGTGGTCGATGAAAGCCGACGCACCGGTCTGGTGCTCGCGGTTCGTCCGCAGGACGGATTCAACACCAACGAAGCAACCATCGTCGTGCTCGGCCCAATCCCCGTGGATCACCTGATCGTGCCACCCGCGGCGCCATCGGGAGTCACCGTCGCCTTCGAATCCGATGGGGTTTTCATCGAGTGGTCGCGCACTTCGGAGGATCTGGACCGCGGGGTCACGTACAACCTCCGCGTCGGGAACGCCGCAAATGGCGACGACATCGTTCCGGCGTACTCAACCGCGGACGGGGT
Organism: Verrucomicrobiota bacterium; assembly: GCA_025354845.1. Taxonomy (GTDB): domain Bacteria; phylum Verrucomicrobiota; class Verrucomicrobiia; order Limisphaerales; family UBA9464; genus CAIVQB01. The sequence continues at coordinate 7,307 of JANXMD010000140.1, forward strand.
GCGACGCATTGCGGGAGCCGGGAACGCGGGACTCTCGCTCCGACGCCGCATCACCGGATTGACCACCGGAAAGACCTATCATGTGTCCGTCCAGAGCGTGGATGCCTCCGGATTGGGCGGGGCCTTTTCGATCGACGTTCCCTTCGTCATTCCGGCGCACACCCTCACCCTGCTCACCTCAGGTTTGGTGACCACGAACGCTGCCGGCGACACCGCCACCCTGGCGTTCGAAGTCCACGGGAGCCAGGGGGCGCTGACGTTCTCCGCGGTTTTGTCCCCTGCATTTATGGGAACCGCCTCCACGCCTTTCACCAATAGTGCCGGAGAACGGGTCACGGAGGTGCACTTCAACCCCGGAGTCAGCGGAACGGCTCGGCTCACTCTACGCGTCGAGGATGCCACCCACACGCGAACCAGCCTTCAACTCGCGATCCCCCACGGCACGCCGCCGGCGGGCGCCGACTTTGGCCTCACGCAGTCGCTTCGAACGGCCCGGGAGATGCCACTCCCGGTCAACTTGCGTCGGTTGGGCGGGATTGCGGGTTCCGGACTGGACCGGATCGAGTTCCCGACCCATGGCGTGCTCAACACCGAATTCCCGGACGCGTACTACACCCCGGCGGCCGGGTTCGAAGGCCCCGATGCCTTTGCCTATTGGATCCGGCTGGCCGACGGCTCGCGACTCCTGGCCGAGTTTACCCTCTTGGTTCAGGGAACACCGGAGACGCGTCTCTACATCCGGCCCGACGGTAGGATTGATGCCGCGTGGAGCACCACACCGGGAGAAACCGGCATCCTGCAACGCTCCACCGACCTCATTCAGTGGACGACGATCGACCGCTATGCGGCGCCGGCAGGGGGTACGGTTTTTCTGCTGGGCATCGGCTATCGCGACGATCCCGGCACCCACTTTCTGCGACTCAAATCGGACAAGTAGTAACCCCGGACGGCATACCCCTCCGAAAAAAAGGATTCGCCAACCCAGGTCGGCACGCGTACATCCCGTGGCGACGTGACGCCAAGCCTTTCCCAGGCCAATCGAAATTCGGGCACTCCTGCCCGCGTTTCCGTCATGCCTGCATGGCCGGCTGCGAACGCAGTACCGTCGATCCATCCGGGCGCCTCGATTAACTGGGCCATGCGTTGGGCAAAACACGGGCCGACTGGCGGACAATTCTTTCGATGATTTAGTTTCTCAAATCTCCTCCTCATCGTTGAAACCCCGCCCGAGACCGACCGGCGGGGTTTTTCGTTCCCTCCTTCGGTTTCCCACGGGGCTCGGCGACTGGAATCCACTCCATGTCCACCCAATCCGCTTCCTCCCGATCACGCTGGCTGATCCTCGGCTGCTTCTTGGCAGTCTATGGCATCTGGGGCTCCACCTATCTGGCGATCCGCATCAGCATCCAGACGCTGCCACCCTTCCTCATGGCCGGTGCGCGATTCTTCGTCGCCGGAATCCTGATGTACGCTTGGCTCCGCGGGACGGGCACCCCCGCCCCCACGCGCGCGCAGTGGCGCAATGCGGGCGTGCAGGGATTCCTCCTGCTCACCGCCGGCAACTCGGTGATCGTCTGGGCCGAGCAGTGGGTCCCTTCCAGCTTGGCGGCATTGATTGTCTGCACCCAGCCGGTGTGGTTTGCCCTCGTGGATTGGGCGCGCCCGGGAGGGCGCCCGCCGCGTCTCCGACAGTGGTCCGGCATCGGTGTCGGTCTGGCCGGCGTGTTGTGGCTCATCGCCGTCGCGTCCGGAGTGCAGGCCGGCTCGGAACGCCACCTGCCGCTGCTGCTGGCGGTTCTCGGGGCGTGCCTGGCGTGGTCGGCTGGATCCGTCCTCGGCCGCCAGTGGGACAAGCCCGCGTCTCCACTCACCGGCGCAGCGATGCAGATGATCTGCGGTGGCGCCGCCTCCCTCGTCATCGCCGCGCTACGCCGTGAGGATCTCGCCTTCCACTGGCACTCCGTGTCCGCCAATTCCTGGCTCGCATTTGTCTACCTCGTGATCTTCGGATCCTGGATCGCCTACTCCGCCTACGTGCACCTCCTGCAGTCGTGCGCGCCAGCCGTGGTCTCGACCTACGCGTACGTGAATCCGATCATCGCGGTGCTGCTCGGCGCCACGCTCGCTGGGGAACGCGTTACCGCCTCCATGGGCGCCGCCGGAGCCGTGACCTTGTGCGGCGTATTCCTGCTCACCCTTCCCGAGCGCGGGCCGAAGCAAACTTGAAACCGCCTCCCAAAGCCTTCAGCGTCGACAGCATCACCCCCTCCATGAATCTCCCTGCAACGCTTCGGGCGAATTCCAAGAAGTTCCGGCTCGACCGCCTGGACCCGCACTATCGGGGAGACTTGTCCCGGGAGACCGCCGCCGATCTGCAGGGTCATCAGCTTGTGGAACTCCAGGCGCTGCAATCGCGACTCTACGCCGAGCGGCGGAATGCCGTGCTGGTCATCCTCCAGGGGATGGACGCTTCAGGTAAGGATGGCATCGTCCAGCACGTGATGAGCGGCGTGAATCCGGCGGGCTGCGACATCACCTCGTTCAAGGCGCCGAGTTCAGGGGAACTCGATCACGACTACCTCTGGAGGTGTCACCAAAAGACGCCCCCACGCGGGACCATTGGCATCTTCAACCGCTCCTACTACGAGGAGGTGCTCGTCGTGCGAGTGCACCCGGAGCTGCTCGTCCATGAACGCCTTCCCCGCACGTCACCCAAGCCAGCGCATCTCTGGAAGCAGCGCTACCGGCAGATCCGCGACTTTGAGCGTCACCTGGTGGAAAATGGCACCCGGGTGGTGAAGTGCTTCCTGCACCTTTCCCCGGAGGAGCAACTCGACCGGTTCCTGCAACGCATCGACGACCCCACGCGGAACTGGAAGTTCGATGTCAACGACGAACGCGAGCGACGCCACTGGGATGGGTATCAGGAGGCCTTCAGCGAGATGATCCGTGAAACCTCAACGAAGATCGCGCCATGGTACGTGATTCCCGCAGATCGCAAATGGTTCGCCCGCGTCGCCGTGGCGGCAATCCTGGTTGAAACGTTGCAGGACATTAACCCGCATTTTCCCGAACTGGAGGAAGCGCAACGTCAGGCGTTGAAGGACATCCGCAAGCGGCTGGTCCAATCCGAGCCAAAGTCACGACGCAAGCACACGGACCGGGACTAGGCGGGTCACCAGGCCCGTTCACCTACACCACAAATTCGAGCTCGGGAGCTTTGGGGAAAGCGCCGATGGCGCACCCGCGCTCGAAGAAGCGCCGGATGCTCTCACGGCCGGCGTCTCCGTAGTCGAGGGTCCAATGGTTCACGTACATCCCGACAAATCGGTCGGCGAGATCCAGTCCCATGTTTCGCGCCCAGTGCAGCGCATAGGCCACGGCTTCAGGCCGATGATCCAGGCTGTAGCGGATGCTCTCGGTCAGCAACTCACTCACCTGCCGCCGCAGTGCGGGAGCATGGCGTCGATGAATGACATTCCCGCCCAGGGGCAGCGGCAGGCCGCCGTTCTCGGAAGCCCACCAGACTCCGAAGTCCACACAAACCTCAAGCCCCTCTGCGGCGTAGGTAAGCTGCCCCTCATGAATGATCAGACCCACGTCCGCCTTCCCTGACTTCACCACGTCAAAGATCTGATCGAAGGGGACCACGATGGGGTTGAACTCCGCCGCCGGTCGGCCCAACCACAACTGCAACGCCAGGAACGCGCTGGTCATGGTGCCGGGAACCGCGATACGAAGCCGGCTGATCTCCTCGCGCGAATAGCGCCGCCGGGCCACCAGCATGGGCCCGTAACCATCCCC
>JANXMD010000158.1 GCA_025354845.1 Verrucomicrobiota bacterium
AATTGAATTGAATTGAGTTGAATTGAATTGAATTGAACTGAATTGAATTGTCCCTCAGCCGGCATACCCGCAGAGTCATCTTGGAGAGAATGTTTGGCAATTGGCAGCGAGAGTAGGGAACAGCCGTTTGCCTTCTTTCTCGCTCTGCACTCGACCCTCGTTCATTTGCTTGTTCGTGCTTGTAATTCCAAAGCGCGAGTCGGATTCACCGCAGAGACGCGGAGGCGCAGAGGAGGAAGCGCGCAAGTTCAAAGGTAAAAGGAATGAGACCGTGTCGCGGCCGCTTACCATTGGCCGCGAATTTGCGTTTTCCCGCTGACCTTTCAACCGCCTGAGTTCTCCTTTCCCTCCTCTGCGCCTCCGCGTCTCTGCGGTGAAATCAGCGTGACAGTGATCGATCAGGTTAAACTCCAAGGTCCGGAAAAGGGTCGCTGTGGGGGCGGCGATTGGCCATGGTTCTCCCATGCGATCGATGACCGGCTATGGCCGGGGTGAACATTCCCAGGAGGGCCTGCGGGTGACGGTGGAATTGCGTTCGGTGAACCGCAAACAGGCGGAAGTGCAGACGCGGCTCCCTCGCGAATTGGATGCCTTGGAAACGCGGATCCGTGAAGAGATCAATCGCACGGTGTCTCGCGGTCGTGTGGAGTGTCAGGTGGTGCTGGAGCGCCCGGGAACCCGGACCGGTGCGTCCATCGACCGCACGGTTGCCGCAGCCTACGCCGTGGAACTGCAGTCGCTGGCGCTCGAGCTCGGGCTGACCGGGGGCGTCTCGGTGGAGGCCCTCCTGCGTTGTCCCGGCGTCGTGGATGCCCGCGAGACCTCGCTCGATCCCGAAACCGCCTGGCCCTGGGTGGAGCCCGCGTTTCGTCGGGCGGTGACTGCCTTTAACGCCATGCGCGATCGCGAGGGGACGGCGATGTGCAGCGATCTTTCCGGGCGGATTGATGGCCTCCGGGCTGGGGTGGGGCGGATCCGGATTCACGCGCCCGAGGTGCAGCGCCGATTTCGTGAACAGTTGTTGCAGCGCATCCGGGCGGCCGGACTGGAGGGCGTAGCGGCGGATGACGAACGTGTTTTAAAGGAGGTCGTCTTCTTTGCCGACCGTTCGGACATCTCTGAGGAACTCGCGCGTCTCGACAGCCATTTCGTGCAGTTTGAAGACTGCGCGCGGGCCGCCGAGCCGGTGGGGCGCAAGCTCGATTTCCTCGCGCAGGAGATGAATCGCGAGGTGAACACCATCGGATCCAAGGCCAACGACGCGCTCATTTCGAGCGATGTTGTGCTGCTCAAGACTGAACTGGAACGATTTCGCGAGCAGGCTCAGAACGTCGAATGACCGAACCACAACGCCTGCGATGAGACGTCCCGTTCTCTTTCTCATTTCCGCCCCCTCTGGAGGTGGCAAGACCACCGTCTGCAACGCGCTGCTTGCGGCGAATTCCGGATTATCCCGCGTCATCACCTGCACCACGCGTCCGCCGCGACCGGGGGAAGTGAACGGGGTGGATTACCATTTTTATTCGCCAGAGGAATTCGATCGCCGGGTCGTGGCCGGGGAATTCCTCGAACAGGCGAGCGTTTACGAAAGGCGCTACGGGACACGCAAGGCATCGGTGCTCGATTTGTTCCGCGAGGGCAAGGACGTGCTGCTCAACATCGACGTGCAAGGGGCGGCGTCGGTGCGCGGCGTGGCGGCGCGGGAGGCGGAGCTGGCGGCGGCGCTGGTGACGGTGTTTCTTACGCCGCCCACGCGTGCCGAACTGGAACAACGGCTGCGCGGGCGCGGTTCGGATTCCAACGAGGTCATTGCCCGTCGCATGACCGAGGCGCAGGTGGAAGTGGCGCGCTGGAGAGAATTCGACTATCTGGTGGTCAGCGGCACACCGGCCCAGGATGCGGCCCGCATGCAGGCAATCCTGGATGCCGAGCGTATCCGGAGCGTTCGATCGGATCTGGAATGGAAGGAATCGTGACCCATGGCTGAACCCCAAACCTTGCGCATCGTCCTGGGTGTCACCGGGTCGATCGCAGCCCACCGCGCCATCGACCTCGCCAGCCTGCTCACCAAGGCGGGTGCCACGGTGCACGTGGTGCTTACCGATGATGCCCAGCGTTTCGTGACCGCGCTTCCGTTCAAGACCCTTTCCCGGAATCCGGTCATCACCAGCCTTTATGATGAAGAGGAGGGTTGGAAGCCGGCGCATATCCGACTGGCCGATGAGGCTGATCTGCTGCTCATCGCCCCGGCGACCGCGAACACCATCGCCCGTCTGGCTCTGGGTCTGGCGGATGATGCGTTGACCTGCATCCACCTCGCGTTGCGACCCGCTGCCCGAATTCTGGTGGCTCCGGCCATGAACGGGAAGATGTGGCTGCATTCCGCCACCCAGGGGCATGTCGCGGCTCTCAAGACCCGCGGTGTGGAATTCATCGGACCGGAGGAAGGCCTGCTTTCCTGCGGTTACGAAGGTCTTGGACGCCTCTGGCCGGTGGATCAGATCGCCACGCGAGCCCTGGCAATGGCCGGCTAAAGGCGGCACGAAACCTGCAAAGAGCGCGCGATGTCACCGTCGGAAGCATGGAGTGCCGCGCGCCAGTCAATTGCCCGATGGCAATGGCTGGCCGACTCGCCGCCCCAGGACGAAACGGTCTTTCTCAGGCGCGTCCGCTTCGTGGAGCGCGAGGTCGTTCTGCCGGTCAAGGCGTTCGCCCTGCCGCTGCTGATCTACTACCTCTTCTACGCGCACTGGTTCGAAAACCTCACGGTGCCCCGCGAGGATGCGCTGAACGGTCTGCGGAATTTTTTCCTGGCCTACCTCGCCCTGAGCGTTGGCGCGGGAATCATGGTTTGGGGCATGGACGAGATTTCGCCGGCCCTATTGAAGCGCGTGGTGTATTGCACGGCCATTGTCGATGGCGCCGTGCTGTCCGGCCTCACCCTGATGACCGGTGGCTTCGACAGCATCCTGTACTATGCCTTCTTCGGATTGGTGATCCGGAACGCCGCGATCATCGCCCACGCGGAGGTTCAAATCGTCGTGAACCTTTCGATCAGCGCGTGCTACGTCGTCGCGGGTTGGTTGGAGGTCAAGCTCGACCAGTTGGAACTGGAAGTGGTGCGTTCAGTGGGCCGCGGCGACATCGGTGGCGAAATGGGTGAATTGCCCGGAGCCATCCACGCCGAGCCGGTGGTTCTGCGGGTGCTGGTCCTGCTGCTCCTGACAATCTGCTGCTACGGCATCCAGATGCTGGTGGACCGCCAGCGGCTTCAGGAGGAGGAGGCTCGCGACTTCGCCGCCAAGCAGCAGCAGCTTGCTGCGGCCGGGCGCATCGCCGCTGAAATTGCGCATCAGCTGAAGAATCCGCTAGGAATCATCAACAACGCCGCCTACACGCTGCACAAAAGCGTTCGCGAGGGGAAGACGATCACCCAGCAGATCGCGATTATCCGCGAGGAGGTCGAGAAGTCCGACCGGATCATTACGGAGCTGATGGGCTACGCCAAGCTGGCGGAGGGAAAGGTCGAACGGGTCAACATCGCCAACGAGCTCGACCGGGCGATTACCCAGGCGCTGCCCGATGCGGCGAAGTTCGACATCCGGGTGCACCGGGACTACGCCCTTGCGCTTCCGGCGCTTCTGGGCCAGAGCGGCCATTTCGCCGAAGTGTTCATCAACCTGCTCACCAACGCCCGCGAGGCCATGGAGGGCCACGGGGAAATCTTTGTCAGTGCCCGGGCCGAGCCGGATTTCTCCGTGTTGGTGGTGCTCCGTGACACGGGACCTGGCATCCCAGCGGAGCTGATTCCGAACCTGTTCGAGCCGTACTTCACCACCAAGGAGAAGGGCACCGGACTTGGTTTGGCGATTGTCAAACACAACACCGAGCTTTACGGGGGCACCGTTTCCGTTGAATCGGAGATTGGCAAGGGCACGGTGTTTACCATCAAGCTGCCGGCTCGGGCCCTGATGCGACTCCGAAAATGAAACTACCGCCGATGCTCGTCGTGGATGACGAGAAAAACATGAGGCTCTCGCTGGAGACAGTTCTTCGCGCGGAGGACTACGAGGTGCGCCTTGCCGATTCCGCGGAGGCGGCGCTCAAGCGCCTCGAGGAGGAGGAACTGTTCATGATCATCACCGACGCGCGGCTCGGCGGCATGAGCGGCTACGAGTTTCTCAAGGAGGCGGCCCGCAAGAAGCCGGGTCTGCCGATCCTGATGATGACCGCCTACGCCACTCCGAAATTGGCGGTGGAGGCGATCAAGAACGGAGCCATCGACTATTTGGCCAAGCCGTTTGATCCCGACGAACTTCTGCATGCGGTCGCCCGGTGTGCCGAACGGCATCAGTTGCTCGCGGAAAACGCCGCTTTGAAGGCCCGCGCCGGAGAATCCTACGGGCTGAAGCACATCATCGGTGACGCTCCGAAGATTCGCGAGCTGCGTCAGCTCATTCAGACGGTCGCCCCAACGGACGCCACCGTTCTCATTCTAGGGGAAAGTGGCACCGGCAAGGAGCTCATCGCGGGCGCCATCCACACCTTGAGCCGCCGGACGGGCCAGACCTACGTCCGACTCAATTGCGCTGCGATTCCGGAGACCCTGCTCGAGAGCGAGCTCTTCGGCTATGAACGCGGCGCCTTTACCGGTGCGCACC
>JANXMD010000162.1 GCA_025354845.1 Verrucomicrobiota bacterium
CAACTGGCTCGGGTTTCGGTCCGATTCTTGGCGCGCCTCGGAATACATCAGCTTCATGTGCTGGTTCCTGCTGGGCATGGGGATCAGCTTCGAATTGCCGCTCGTGCTGCTGACCTTGGTGAAGATCGGCATTCTCGATGCTGCGAAGCTCTCGAAGTTCCGCATGTACTGGGTGGTGGCTGGCCTGACCATCGCCGGATTCATCACACCTGATGGCAACCCGCTGACCATGGTCATCATGTTCCTTCCGCTGCACCTGCTTTATGAGGTCAGCGTGATCATCGCCTGGTGGTGGGCCCGACAGGATCGCCTCGCCGAGGAGCGTGGCGGGCGTTGATTCGGAGGGCCGATCATGAACAAAGGTAAACATCCGCAAACTCCGTGCTTGCCTGACCGCCGCGCATCACTAGCTTTTCGACACCTCTTACTCCATATGCGTCTCTTGAAGTCCCTTTCCATCCTCGCCGGAGCCGCCGTGCTGCTCACGGGTTGCGCCAGTGCCGAGAAGAAGCTGGGTCGCGGGTTCAACAACCTGACCGAGCCCTTCCGTCTGGGCGAACTCTCCCGCTCCTACGAGCAGAGCGTTCTCTGGGACGGTTCGGATGTCGGTGGTTCCGTTGGTGTCATCCATGGGGTCAACCGCACCATCGGCCGCACGCTGGTCGGCGCCTTTGAGGTCGTGACCTTCCCGGTTCCCTCCAAGCCGTACTTCATGCCTGAGCACCCGGTTTACCCGGACAGCTACAAGCCCGGTCCGCTGGACAACCCGATTCTGCAGACCGACACCCGCCTGGGCTTTGATGGCAGCGACAGCGCCTCGCTCATTCCCGGCAGCCGGTTCACCGTCTTTGGCAACTGACCGGACCGGACCGGAATCGCCAACTTCATTTCCTGACGCGCCAACTCCGGTTGGCGCGTTTTTCATTCATGCCCCTCCGACGAAACTCGCCCTGCAAGGTCAACTTCGTCCTGAACCTCCTCGGGAAACGGACGGACGGGTTTCATGAATTGGAAACGCTGTTCTTTCCGGTACCGCTCCATGACGTCCTGACCGCCGAACGGTCCGAGTTGTCCGGGGTGCGGCTCAGTTGCGATCATCCCGGTCTTCCCTGCGATGGCACGAATCTCGTGCATCGGGCCGCGACCGGATTTCTGGAGGCGGCGGGAATTGGCTCCGGCGTCGTGCTGCATCTGGAAAAGCGCCTGCCGCTTGCTGCGGGCCTTGGCGGGGGAAGTGCCAATGCGGCGGTCACGCTGCTGATATTGAATGAGCTTTTCGGAAATCCGCTTCCGTCGGTGGCCCTCGACCGCCTTGCGGCCGGCCTGGGGAGCGACGTGAATTTCTTCCTGCAGCCCGATCCAGCCCTGGCCACCGGTCGCGGCGAACACGTCGAGCCGCTCGGCCCGTTTTCCGCACTGAGCGGGACCGCGATGCTTCTGTTTCACCCTGGATTCGGCGTGCCGACACCCTGGGCCTTCCGGGAGTTGGCCCGATTCCCGGAACACCTCGCCGGCCAACCGGGGCGCGCGCGCGAAGTGGCGCGGCTCTTTCAGTCGGGCGATCTCACCGCCGCCGGGGAGGCGCTGTACAACGGTCTGGAAAACCCGGTGTTCGAGAAGTATCCGATCCTCGCGTTGTACACCGCGTTCTATCGGCGACACGGTGCCTTCGGCGCCCTGATGAGCGGTAGCGGATCCACCACGTTCGGACTCTTCCGCGATCCGTCGAACGCGCGATCGGCCGCCGCTCGATTCCGCGAGGAATTTGGTGCTGCCGGGTGGTTGGAGGTGGTCGAACTCTGAGGGCACGCGCATCCGTCGCCGTACCCTTCGCGTTGACTTCAACGTCCCGCCCTTGAAACTCACCCGATGCCTGCACCTAAAGAGTTCCCCAACGTCACCGCCGTCACCAAGGCCAACGTCTATTTCGATGGCAAGGTGGTGTCCCACTCGATCCTGTTCCAGGACGGTTCCAAGAAGACCCTCGGGCTCATCTATCCAGGCGAGTATCACTTCGGCACCGAGAAGGCGGAGCGCATGGAAATCGTCGTGGGCCATTGCAGCGTGAAGCTCAATGGGGTGTCGGATCGTGTGAACTACGTCGCCGGCCAGCACTTTGATGTGCCCGCCAAGTCGGGATTCGACATCGCCGTTTCGGGCGGCATCTGCGAGTACGTCTGCTCCTTCATTGGCTGAACCGCGGCACGACGTCTCCCACGTCGCCAACTTCCTCATCTCGTCCTCTTCCTCGCATGAATCGTCGCACCTTTCTTGCCGCCGGAGCGGCGCTTCCCTGGGTGGTCCGTGCCGCCGGATCGGGCTCCTACACTTTTGGACTGATCGCCAAATCACAGGGCAATGCCGTTTTTCAGGTCGCGCGCGCCGGGGCCGAACAGGCCGCGAAGGAGCTCGGGGCGAAGCATGGGGTGCAAATCAAGATCGACTGGCGTACGCCGAATGAGGAGGACGCGCAAAAGCAGGCCGAGGCGGTGGAGCAGCTCGTGCTGGCGGGCGCGGATGGAATCGCCATCAGCTGCAGCGACGCCAACAAGGTCACCGATGCCATCAACCGGGCCGTCGCCAGCGGGGTGCCCGTGTGCACCTTCGACAGCGATGCCCCGGCCTCCAAGCGGTTCGTTACCTACGGCGTTGACGACCTCGAGTGCGGCCGCCAGGTGATGGTTGAACTCGCCAAGGTGATGGGAGGACACGGTGTCGTGGCGATTCTCGCAGGAAACCAGAACGCGCCGAACCTGCAGCGCCGCGTCCAGGGCGTGCGTGACGAGGCGAAGAAGTACTCCGGTATTTCCATTCGCGAAACCTACTACCACCGTGAGACGCCTCAGGACGCCGCGGCGCGTGTGGAGCAGGTGATGCAGGCGAATCCGGACGTCACGGGATGGGCCTTCATCGGTGGGTGGCCGCTTTTCACCGAGCACGCGCTCAAGTGGGCCCCGGGCACGATCCAGTGCGTGAGTGTGGACGCCCTCCCGGCCCAGCTCGCCTACATCCGGTCCGGTCACGTGCAGAAGCTGCTCGCGCAACAATGCCATGCCTGGGGATATCGCTCCGTGGCGCTCCTGCTCGACAAGGTGCACTTCAAGAAGAACCCGCCGGCGGTGAAGGAAGTCAGCGCCCTGGTTCCCGTGGACCGGTCCAACGTGGACGTGTACGCGAAGAACTGGGAAACGTGGCTCCCGCGCTGAGTGGCGTTCGGGAAGTTGGATTTGGCTGCCTACCAGGCGAGGCCCAATCGCTTCAGGCGTTCGCGCAGTCGGGGCAGATTCCATTCCGTGACGGCCCCATCCTCGCCACGCAGGTGGACCCAGGCGCCATTTGGGGACACTGCCGCTGACTTGAGATCCGTCGGCGCGGGCAGTTCGATTTCGTCGCCCGAATCACGGCGAATCCAGATGTGATGTCCCTCCAGCCTCAGGGTCGACGTGCCCCCTGAGTCTTGGAGAACGGTTTCGCCACGCGGAACGAAACGCACCACATCGCGCGAAAGGGACACGCCAATCAGCCGGGGCAACGGATCGCCAGCCAGGGTGACCGCGAGGCGGGACGACCTGGGATCCCACTGAATTCGTTGAATCGCGGCATCGCCAACCCGGATTCCGAGAAGTGGGTGAACGGCTTTGAAATCCCACAGTTCAAGCCGACCAGAATCGCACGCGACGGCCAGGAGTAGGCCGGATTCATTGAGTGCCAGTGCGGTGATCCCTCGCAGGTTTTCGGTGACGGTTTGGACGGAGCCTTCTTGGGCATCCACGGTCCAGACCGCGTTGGAGCCGGCGACGACCACGTGCCTAGCGTCCGGCATCCAGGAGAGATCTACCGGTGGTGCTTCCAGCGCGATTCGCTCCTGCACCCGATCCAGCGACGGCTGGATCATCCAGAGGGCGGATTCACCGGGGACCAAGGCCGCCAGACGGGTTCCGCTCGGGGAGAACTCGAATCGATCCGAGGCGGCGGGCAGGCCGACCTGACGAACCCCTGACGCATCACGCGGGGGCATTGGGCTCAGGGCGAGGCCCACCGACCCTGCCACCGACGAAGGGAGGGCCACGCGCTGCACTTCGGGATGGAAGGACACCCAGGCCGAACGGTCGCTTGAAACCGGGTCTCCGGTGAAATCGCCCGGGTCACCGGTCCACGAACGAAAGCTCCAGTGATGTTCGCGATCGATCAGCGCTACCCATCCCGTGGCGGGGTGGAATCGCACCACTCGTTGATCGGGGACGGCACGCGCTGCTTTGGTGCGTCTCACGGCCCCAGTGGCCAGATCACGCACCGACAGGACGCCCGCAGCATCAAGTTCCAACGAACATGCCCCTTCGAGATCAAGAATCGCGGAAACGCTTTCCGTCGCCGGCTTCCAGGATTCCGCAAAAAGCTCGGGGGTTCCGATCAGGGTGACGGCCTCCTGAAGCAGCGCCGTTCGTTCGGCGGCGGGGTCGGCGACGGAACTGGAATTGGTTCCATGACGTTCGAGGAGGGAAATCGCTGCGCGTCGCCACCCGGGCTTGCCCGACAATCGAAGCGCCCGCAGCGAGGCTGCCGTCGAGTGTGTAGCGTTGTCGTCCGCACGGACTAAGGGCCCGAATCCAAGAAACAGGCACAGACCCGCGGCAATGCTGGCGGCGATGGAAGGTGGGGTCACCGTCGGGAGACCTTAGCGATGGCGCGGCGATAAGCGATGGCTGTTCGGTTTGGATCGCGCCGTTGCCAGGACGACGCGGGGCTGGGAGGATGCTCACCGTGAGCGAACCGATCCTCAGTGCCCGCGGCTTGGTCCGACGTTACGGCACCCGCGTGGCGGTCGATGGCTTCCATCTTGAGGTGCAACCCGGGGAGGCGGTGGGGCTTCTCGGTCCCAATGGTGCCGGGAAGACGACCACGATTTCCATGCTCGCCGGACTCATCCGACCCGATGCCGGCGAAGTTCGGATCGGTGGCGAGACCATCCGCGAGGAAACCGATCCCCGAAAACGCTGGGTCGGTCTGGTGCCACAGGAGTTGGCGCTCTATGGCGAGGTCTCCGCGCTGGAGAATCTTCGGTTCTTTGGCGCGTTGCAGGGGCTCACTGGCGACACGCTGAAGCGCCGCTGCGGCGAGGTGCTGGAAATCGTCGGCCTCTCGAACCGCGCCGAAGACCGCGTAAAGACGTTTTCAGGTGGCATGAAGCGCCGGCTTAACCTCGCGGCCGCCTTGGTGCACGATCCGCAGTTGCTGCTGCTCGACGAACCGACGGTCGGCGTCGATCCCCAGAGCCGAAACGCCATCTTCGACAACGTCGAACTGCTCCGTCGTGCCGGCAAAACGCTGCTCTATACCACGCATTACATGGAGGAGGTGGAGCGGTTGTGCGATCGCGTGGTCATCATGGATCACGGCCGAGTGGTGGCGGACGACTCCGTTTCGGATCTTCGGCGCCGTGCCAGTGCGGTGGGGCGACTGAGCTTTGAAATTGCGGCGTCGGCGTTGCCCGCGGATCAGTGGCTCCCGCGAATCGTCGGGCTGGAGGCTGTCCGTCATGCGGAACTCGCCGGCAACCGGCTGCTCCTCGAAGTGAC
>JANXMD010000018.1 GCA_025354845.1 Verrucomicrobiota bacterium
GTTGTTGAGGCTTTGGCCGACATTGCCGTTGCCGGAGAACGACGGGCTCAGCGCCTTCAACGCGGCGAGAATATCCGTCCCACCGACTTTCTGAATGTCGGCCGCTCCGATCGTTTCCACCGGGGCCACACCCACGGAATCCGCCGTTGGAATGAGCGAGCCGGTGACGACCTGCTTTTTCATTTCCGTGGGCGCGCCACCGCTTTGCGCCATCAGCGTGGGGACCGCGAACAACTGGGCTCCGAGCCCGATCATCAAGGCGCGGCGATACATTTCAACACGGCCATTCTGCGAGGAGTTATGGTTCATGGATCTATGCGGGGTTGTCCGGCCAGGGGTTGGGTTGAGGCCGGTGGTTTTTCCTATCAAGCGCCGATTTCGCGACATGACAAGGAGAATTCACCCACACGTGACCAAACCGCCATCCCTCCTCCACGATGGTTATATTCTCACGCAAATTACGCATAAAAAAGCCGCCCCGGAATTCACCGGGGCGGCTTGAAGGAGATATCAGGGTCAGAACTTCTTGCTCACCTGGAAGTAGTATTGCCGGCCCAGCGGGTTGTGGATCGTGCTGAGGTAGGCAAACGAATTATTGCTCAATCCGAGATAGAGCGGCGGATTCGAATCGAGGAGATTCATGATGCCAGCCGTGAGCTTCACATCCCAAGGCAGCTTATAGGACGCCTGGACATCAAAGGTCAGGAACGAGCTCACCGTGGAATCATCCCCGGTTGAGGGATTCGAGTAACTGATCTCGCCGATGTAGTTGGCCACCACACCCGCTTCCAGCTTCCGGTAGTTCCAGAAGAGGCTCGCAGTGGAGCGCCACTTCGGGAAGGCGTCTGACCCTGTGGCAAACCCATCGTTGGCCCCATAGGGCTCGCCCGGCCCCGCCGAGGTGCGATAGCTCATGAGGTACGAGGTCGCCAGATCGAAGCGCCAGGTGCCGGCGGTGTCGGTCTTGAGCTCGTAGCTGACGCCAAAATCGATCGCGTCCATGATGGTGGACCCAAGATTTTGGAACTGGTCATTCAGCGTGAACACCTGACCCGCGGGCAGGCCCGTTGCCGGGTCCACCTGCGGAATCGCTGCACCGGGATTGGCCACGAGGAATGCCGCGTCGCCCTCATAGGGGAGACGGGTGTAGCTGCCCGGACGAGCCGAGAGAGCCCCATTGCCGAAGAAGTCGGCGTAGCTGCCGATCTCGTTCTTGCGGGCGATCTGGACCCAATCGACTGAAAGACGGAGCCCTTTGGCGGCCGCCGGGGAGAGCACGAAGCCGGCATTCCATTCCGTCGCCGTTTCCGGCTTTAGGTTGAGGTTGCCGCCGCGGCTGATGGGAATTTCGCGCTCAATGGTTCCGCGGAGCGGGTCTCTGAAGGCGCTCGTCAAAGCGTCGGAGGCCGAGTTGTACAACTGCTGCAACGAGGCGGGACGGAAGCTCTCGCCGTAGCTCGCGCGCATGAGGAAATCCTCGCTGAACGGGCGCCACTCAATGCCGACCGACGGTACCTCGGAATCCCCGAAGTCGCTGTAGCTGTCCACGCGGCCCGCCGCGGTGATGTCGACCCGATAGAACCCGAGGATGTTCCAATCCTTGCCGGTGATCGGAATCCGCGACTCGACGTATGCCGCCGTCAAATTGCGGCTGCCCGCGTTTCCGAGAATCGGAGTCTGGCCGACGATGCCGCCCGCCTTCTGGATCTGGTCAGGAGCATCGGTGAACTTCTCCGTCCGATATTCCATGCCAATGGCGTAGCCGACGCTGCCGCCCGGTAGGTCGAACAGGGTGCCGAAGCCTTTGGCATCCCAGGTGAGAAGGTCGGTGGTTCCGGTCTGCTTGGAACCCACGAGGAGTCCGGCGACGGTGGCCGGATTGTTGGGGGCGCTCGGGCCGCTGAACGGATTGAATGCGGTGAGCGGATTGGGATCGTTCAGCGCGTTCTGGAACTGCTGCACGCCCACGCCCACGTTGTTCTTAAGCGTCTGGGCGCGGTTGTACATGACCGCGGTCTCATAGCTGAACTTCTCGCTCAACTCGCCGCGCAATCCACCCAAAAGCCGGAAGGCGTCGGTGTTCGCGTCGGTCAGGCGGTTGCCCGTCTCAAAGAGGCGGATGCGACCCGCGCTGATGTTCACACCAAACGGGTTGAACGGATTCGTAGAGGGAATCGTGACCTGGTTGCCCACGTTCACGACACCCTTCTTCACCACCGTCGTCCCGACGGGGATGCCGATGCCGCTGCCGCTGCCGGCCAGATCAATCGGCGACGGCGCCAGCTCAATGTGTTCCTCGAGATGACGGAACATGAATTCGCCGAAGGCCTCGACCTTTTCGTCGAAGATCTTGTGGTTGAAGTTGCCGTACACTCCCTCGCGCTGAGAGCGAGGAATCGCCTGCGACACCTGAAGGAAGTTGAACCGATCGGAATCGGTAAACGGATGGTACGAGCCCGGGGCCGCATTGCCGGCGGTGCCAAGGGGAGGGACCAGGGTCACAGTGCCGCTGGCACCCGCAAACGGCGTTCCCACCAGGCCGGGCGCGGTCTTGGGAAGGGTGAATCGTCCCGGATAGGTGAAGGAACTGCCGTTGTTGATACCACCCAGCGGGCGCAGGTCGACCTGTGACGAGAAGGTCCGGTCACGGTTGAACATGTCGTTCTGATGCAGATAATCCGCGACGATCAGGATGTCAGTCTTGTCGTTGCCGGTGCCGAAGGTGATCGACCCCTTGGTGGTGGCGAAGTCTTCGTGAACGGTATTGCCGTAGTAAAAGCGCAGCTCACCGCCGTGGTAGTCCTTCTTGGTCTTAATGTTGACCACGCCCGCGATGGCGTCTGCGCCATAGACGGCGGAGGCACCCGAGGTGAG
>JANXMD010000189.1 GCA_025354845.1 Verrucomicrobiota bacterium
CCGCTGCTGGAGTTCCCAGATCTTCTCCTCGACCGTTCCCGGCGCGATGAGTCGATAGGCGTTCACCGTGCGTGTCTGGCCGATGCGGTGCGACCGATCGATGGCCTGGGCTTCGACGGCCGGATTCCACCACGGATCGTACAGCACCACATAGCTCGCCGTGGTGAGGTTCAGTCCGGTGCCCGCTGCCCGGAGCGACAAGAGGAACACGCAGGCCTCGGTCTCCTCCTGGAAGTTGTTCACCACTTCCTGACGACCCTTGGTTTCGCCGGTGAGGATGTGGGTCTTGATCCCGCGTTCCTTGCAGGCGGCCTCGAGGAGGCGCAGCATTTCCACGAACTGCGAAAACAGCAGCACCTTGTTGCCGGACTGCAGGATCGGTTCAAGGAGTTCGAACAGCGTATCGGTCTTGCCGCTGGCGCTTTCGTTGCCCACCAGGCGGGGATGGCAGCAGATCTGACGCAGACGCGTGAGTGCCGCCAGCACGTGCAT
The DNA here is from genome assembly GCA_025354845.1 of Verrucomicrobiota bacterium. Taxonomy (GTDB): domain Bacteria; phylum Verrucomicrobiota; class Verrucomicrobiia; order Limisphaerales; family UBA9464; genus CAIVQB01. Next base: position 493 of record JANXMD010000189.1, read on the forward strand.
CTTCGACTTGGCCACGCCCTTTTCCTGGAGCGTCTTCATCACCTGCTCGCGGCTGCGGCGCAATTCGGCGAGGTACAACTTGCGCTGCTCGTCGCCGAGTTCGCAGTCGCGACGTTCCTCAATGCGGTCGGGCAGATCCTTTGCCACCTGCTTCTTGAGGCGGCGCAGCATGAGCGGACGAAGCCGCGCCGAGAGACGGCGGCGGGCGGTGTTTGACTCCCAATCGGGGCCGTTTCCCTTGGGCTCGTAGGTCTCGTGGAAGCTCGCCTGGCTGCCCAGATAGTTCGGTTGGATGAAGTCGACGATGCTCCACAGGTCGAGCAGACGGTTTTCCAGAGGCGTGCCGGTGAGGGCCAGTCGCTGGTCCGATTCGATTTCCTTCACGGCCTGGGTGACCTGGGCGTTCGGGTTCTTGATGAACTGGGCCTCGTCGAGCACCAGGGCGCGGAACTCGAACTTGCACAACTCCTCCAGATCGCGCCGGAGGATGGCGTAGTTGGTGACCACGATGTCGTGCTCGGGAATCTGCTTCCGAAGATTGTGACGGGCCTGACCGGACTGGAGCACGAGCACCTTGAAATGCGGCGTGAACTTCTCCGCCTCGCGACGCCAGTTGTGAAGCACGGAGGCTGGACACAGGACGAGCGACGGTTTGCGGTCCTTCTTGTGCTGATCGTGGTACCAGGTGAGCCACACGAGGGTCTGCAGCGTCTTCCCGAGTCCCATGTCGTCCGCCAGAATGCCACCCAGGTGCAGTCGGGACAGGTTGGCGAGAAAGTCGAAGCCGTCCTTCTGGTACGGACGGAGATCGGCGTGGATGTTGTCCGGCAGCTTGGTATCGGGAACTCCCTTGAAGTTGCGCAGCTTCTCCTTGAGCGCGGCGACCGCCTTTTCGGCGCCGAGGTCGGCGAGTGTCTGCTCGTCGAGATGGGTGGCGTGAATGAGGGACGTTTTCTGCGCGTCGCCGCTCAGCCCTTCGAGGCCGAGCGTGGCGGCGGTCTCATGCGCTTTGCGGTTGGCATCCGTATCGATCTCCACCCAGCCACCGTCGGGCAGTTTGACGAATCGCGTTGTCGCCGCGGCCAGACGCTGGACGTCGGCCACCGAGAGCTTCATGCCTTCGACCTCCCACTCTGCGCTGACGCTGAGCCAGTCGATGCCCGAGCCCTTGAGGACCAGCTTTGGCTTCACCAGCTTCCGGTTGAGGAAGAGGCGCTGGAATCCGGGATTGCCCAGGAACTCCGCCTCGCGGGGGCGATCCGGCCAGGCGTTGGCCAATTGGCTGAGGAAGGCCTCGTTCGCGTCGCCGACCCACAATCCGGGATCGGGCGTAAACCAGTCGAGCTGCTGCAGCCACTGAATCGCGGCGTGCACACGGGAATCGTCGATCAGTTCCGGACGATCGGCATTGCCGGTGGCGGGTTTGGTGCGCGCCCATTCATGACCGGACCACTGCCAGTCCGAGCCATCACGATCACTGCGTGCCAGCAGTCGAAGGCGCACCACCTCGTCGGCGAGTTCGAAAATGAACTGCGGCTTCGCGGTGTGGGTGATGCACAACTGGCTCCAGTCGGCCTCGGTGGCCGCCACGATGGTGTGGCCATTGCCACCATTGGTTCCGTGAGCGTCGCCATTGCCAGCAGTCACGCGTGGCTTGGTGGTCTGCGATTTGCGCAGCTCGTTCAGCAGCCGGTGCGAAAGTTTCTTCACCGGCAGAACGGGTCGCTGCGCCCAGGCGCCGAGAAGACTTGCGGGAGGGGCGTTGCGCAGGATGTAGAATTCGTTCTCCACCAGCACGAGCTGTGGTGATCCGACCATGAAGTAGCATTCCGCCAGCGGACGAACCTGACCGTCAGGCAGTGCGAGGAGGTGGGTGAAGCTGAGGTCGCCATCCACCGTTTCGAGATGCGGCTTCAGCTCGGCGAGCTGACCGTGGAACTGCAGGTTGGTCGCCTTGCCGGTGAGCTCCAGACGCTGACCGTGTGCCCACATGGCGAGCCAGGTGAGGAGGTCGGCGCCCTCCAGGAGAAGGACCTCGCCCTCCTTGGTCTTGTCGCTCCAATTGCCGTGGAGCCAATCAATGACCGCCCAGTCGTCGGCGGGAAACAACTCGGCCTCATGCGCCGCGCGGGTGCGAAGGTCGCAGAGATCGGAGAGAAACCGCTCCTTTTCGCCGGACCGCGAACGGAACAGCAGGAAGCGGATGGCGAGCCGCCATTGGTTGATCGCCTCCCCGGCGCGCTGCACCTCGCACAGGATGCGAATGGCGGCCTTGGGGGCGTCGAGATGGGTGTGGGTGGCGGGCAGCAGCCAGTTCTCCAACTCTTGAACGAACTGGGTTTCCTTCTCGGACTGCTCGACCTCCTGGAAGCGATCGAAGTTGGCGTAGGGCAGCAGCTCGGTCGGGAGCGACCGGTTGGCGCGGAGGAAGAGCATCGCCACCTCCTCCAGGCGCGACTTGCCCTCGGCGGTCTGAATGCGCGGCCACCACTCGGTGGCGCCAAAGTCGTTTCGACGCAGATTGAGCTTCTCGAGGTAGTCGTCGAAGAGGAGATAGGCCCGCTGGGGATCCTTGCAGGAGCCGAGCAGCTTCAGCACCGCCTCGCGTTCCGCGACCTTTTCGCGCGAGTCCGCCAGCTCCCGCCGCAAATCGGCAAAGGACCCGTAGGTCGTGTTGAGCACCTTGTGATGAGCATCATACTTGGTGGCGGCGGCGGACGGTCTGGTGACCGGGGTCGATTTTCGGGCGGTTCTCGGCATGGCGGACTAACGGGACAACGTAGTACGCCATCTTCTCTCCAAACCAGCCGGGGACGGTCAACAGGAATCGTTGCAGACTTGTTTGCAGATTTTGCCCTCCGCGGCCGCTCCAGAGTCCAAAACCGGGGCTACGGACCACCCAAAGCGGGGTTTAACCAGGGCGTGCCGGCGTAGTACCACTGCGACGCCTTCATCGGTTCCACGTGCGCATCCGCGAACGCCACGTTGCTGCGCGCGTTGTGACGCAGATGCGGGCCGCCCCAGTTGGGATCCGTCGTGGTCACACAGGTGCTGCAAGGCGCGTCGTTGCCTGGGTCGTGCACGATCCAGCAGCCTGGTTTCTCGGTCGTTGCGACCGTGACGCACTTCAGTGGATCCTTCGTATTCACCGGCTGCGTGCCGCCATCTGTGAGATGCGCCGTGCCGGACGGATTGCGAATGGCCGAATCCTTGGCCGACGGCCAGTCCTTCGCGTCCCACACGTTCGGCCAGTCGCATCCGCCGAGACGGAAGTTCATCGCGTAGTTGGACACCGCCTTGTCCTGCTGATCGCTCGGATAGAGGGCGACCAGCTCCTTGAACTTTTTCGAGCGGGAGGGGCAGACCAGCAGATTGGTGGTCTGCTGGTAGGGCTGAAGGAAATTGAACCACGCCTTGCGGAAGGCGTTGTCGCCGCGGACCTGGAACGTGAACGGAAAACGGCCTCCGTGATCGTCGCCGTACAACCGCGACGCCAGCGACATCTGGCGGAGACTATTCAGACAACTCGTCGCCTTGGCCTTCTCCTTCGCCCGCGCCAGCGCCGGCAGAAGCATCCCGGCCAGGATGGCAATGATGGCGATGACGACCAGCAGCTCAATCAGCGTGAATCCTGCGCGGGAGGAATTGGATGAGGGTTTCATGAGTCGGTGATTCGTTTGAAACTCCACGCTGCGTGTCGGGAAACCGCCGTCAGCCCGCGGCTCGGGGATCGCGGTGGCTGAGCACCGCGTCGGTTTGGGCCGCACGGAATCGTTCGTAAGCCGCCCGGTGTTCAGGATGCCGACCTCCAGTGATGGTGGCCGCGAGCAGCGCCGCGTTGATGGCCCCGGCCTTTCCAATGGCGAGGGTACCCACCGGAATGCCGGCGGGCATTTGCACGATGCTCAGCAGCGAATCCATGCCGTCGAGCACCTTGCCCGGAACCGGCACGCCCAGAACCGGGAGCGCTGTCTTGCTCGCACACATGCCCGGGAGATGAGCCGCACCGCCCGCACCGGCAATGATGACCTCGATTCCACGCGCCTCCGCCTTGCTGGCGTAGTCGAACAGCAGGTCCGGCGTCCGATGCGCCGAAACCACCGTGGCCTCGTAGGGAACTCCGAGAGTGTCCAGGGTCGCAGCGGCGTGCTGAAGGATCTCCCAGTCGGAACGGCTGCCCATGATGAGGCCAACAATCGGGGAATTCATCGTGCTTCCCGAAGTGGTCCACCCGCGGACGGGAGCCAGTCAAGCGTTGGTTGCTCAGACCGCGAATTCGAATCCGGTTGATTCGACTATCGAAGGGCGAATCCGGGAACCGTTTCGGACAGGATTCCGGCAATCCGCTGGCGCTCCTCAGAAGTAAGATAGCCGTAGCGCGGTTCCGACTCGGGTTGCTCCAGGACGCGATGCAACCGGGTCAGAATCCGCTCGCGCAGATGCTGCGGTAGCTGGCGAAAGGAGTCGGAGTGGATCATCGGACTGCAGCGTGAACGGTAGAGGCGTCGCTTGAGATCGAGGTCCGACAACGACTGCCCTGCCCGGGTCCGCGCGCCGGCGGCGGCGTAGTCCACGGCGAATCGATGCTCGCCTGCCAGCGCGCCCTCGGGTAGCGGGGCGCTCTCGTGGAAGAGCAGCCGATCGAGCACCTCCTGCGCGCAGGAATCATAGACCCGACATGCACTGTCGTACGACGGGCTTTCGATCACCGTCTCCTTCAGGTCGCGCTGCAGGTTTTGCTGGTACTGCAAGATACGCCGACACTGATGCGCGGCGCGCGTGAGGATGTTCTGCGTTCCGCACTGGTGCTCCATCACCATCAAGGCCACCACATCGCTCCCGGGCGCCAGGAAGCGGCTGGCATCCACGCCCTCGGGAAGCCCCGCGCGATTCGATCCGTGGTCCACCTCGACGACCAGGGCTCCGTCGCGCTCGCGGCTCAGGAGATTTCCCCGATGTCGCACCGATCCGCCGGAGCCCGTGACATACCATCCCGCCCATCGGTCGGCGAACGGGGTGGTGTCATCGACGATCGTGGATCCCTGGCTGAAAATGGGCTGCCCATTCCGCTCGGTGGCGACCGAGCGCACGAATACGGCGGGAATCTCACGAACAAAGGTGCCACCGTGGCACCGGAGACAATCTGCCTCGCGTCGAAAGACCGGCTTCGATCCCTCCGCAAGGTGCGGATCAAAGGTGTAGAACACCGGCCCGAGTTCCGGATCGATGCTGGCCACCTCCATCAGCCCGCCCGGACACCATCCGACGTAGCAATCGGTCGAGAAGTAGATCGCGCGCGGCGTGGCGGGCTGGATGAGGTTCAGTTGAAAGCTGGTCTTCGAAAACACCAGCAACTGGCTCGACTCCGGGATGTGAAGCTCCTTCAACAGCGCCCTCGCCACCTCGCGATCACTTCCCTGAAAACGAAACTCACCTGCGGCGATCCGCAACTCGAGACGATGGATCGCATCCTTCGGCAACGTGGCCGAATAGGAAATTGGCGCCTGCTCGTAAGCATCGTCGCCCGCGACCATCGCCATCGGGACCGCCAGCGCGGCGACGAGCGCAGCGCCGGAAACGGCAGATCGGATGGGGTGGCGGGAGCGCATGTTGGAGTGTGACGGAGGTGACGGATCGCAAGCTCGGGCTATTCAGGACGAGCAGCCCCACTTTCCTTGCCCATTGTCACTCCCCGATTGTCAGCCGGGCGCGGTCACTTCTCCCGATCTTGATCGTCCTCCACGTGGAAGCGGTGCAGCACCCGATGGATGATCGGCGTGAGCAACGTGACAAACAGCGACAGAAAGACGAGTCCGCTGAACAGAGCGTAGGCTGAAGCGAAGACCTTGGCGCGGGTGGTCGTCAGGGCACCCACCGGGCCCATGCCGGTGAGAATCATCGAGGCATTCAGCAGCGAATCGACCCATCCGAAGCCGGCGAAGACGTGGTAGCCAACCATCCCGATGCCCAGCGCCACTGCCAACACGCCGAAAGCGGCCAGGATATAGACCCCCATGCGACGCGCGAAGCGACGGCGGCTGGCCACGAGTTGTCGGCGGGTTTCCAACATGGATTGGCGCGGGTTCGATGAGTGAAAGGTGCGGCTGCCCCCGGGCACCACCGCAGTGTCCTGCATACATCTGTTGCCTTGGACCCCCTGCTTTAACCATTCTCCCGGTTCCTATGTCGAGGCGACAGTATCCCTTTCATGTCATCGAGCCCAAGTGGCAGCAGCGTTGGGAGTCGGAGCAGACCTTCCGGGCCTGGAATCCCGGAGAGCGCATCCCGGCGTCCCATCCCTTCGCGCAACGTCATGGTCTTGGTGACCAGACGCCCGCGGCCTCCGCGCTTCCGCCCAAGTGCTACATCCTCGACATGTTCCCCTACCCGTCTGGCGCGGGCCTGCACGTGGGGCATCCCGAGGGCTACACCGCCACCGACATCCTGTCGCGCTACCGTCGCGCACGCGGTCGCAACGTGCTTCATCCGATGGGCTGGGATTCGTTTGGGCTGCCCGCCGAACAGTACGCGGTGAAGACCGGTCAACA
>JANXMD010000190.1 GCA_025354845.1 Verrucomicrobiota bacterium
CAAACAGGTCCCGCGAAAGCCGGTCATCTGGCGACAACGCCTCCCGATCGACTGTCTCCAACACCGCCTCCGGGCGTTGCAGCTCCCGGCGATGACGATCCAGCGTGGCCCTGGAGAGATCCGACCAGCGGCGGCTACCGATCGACTGACCGACGTAGGTGGCGGATTCTGGGGATTCCGTGAGCTGGTACTGCCAGTCGAGATCGAACAACTGCTTGAGCCGACGCGACTCCGATCCCGTCTCTCCTTTTTTCGCCAGGCGGGCGTAGGCGGCATCGAATTCGGCCGGCGACCTCGGGGACGCCTCGTCCGCGATGAGAACCCCGGTCCAACAGACCATCGCGGTGAGGGGCAGCCCCGTGGCGGCAATGCGCATCCAGTTCACGGCACAAGCAAGCGGTTCGACCGCGTCCCGGTCAAGTCGCGTGGGCACTCCAGCCTTGCGAATGCGGGTTCCCACCGCAGACTTCCGGCCCCGTGAAACTCTCCGTTAAGAGCGATTATGCCGTCCGCGCCGTGCTGGCGCTCGCGCGGCGTCACAGCTCCGACACGGCGACGCGAGTGGAGACCATCGCCGCCGAACACGGGATTCCACCGAATTACCTGGTGCAGATTCTCATCGAGCTGAAGTCGGGAGGCTTGGTCCGTTCGCAGCGGGGCAAGGCAGGCGGCTACCGGCTAGCCCGCCCTCCGGCCGAGATCAGCTTCGGCGAAGTGCTGCGCTGTGTTCACGGACCGTTGTTCGACTCCCCTGCATTCGGGGACCCCACCTGCCCCCCCGAGCTCCGGCAATGCTGGAACCGGCTTCGCGATGCCGTCGAAGGCGAGGCCAGCCGCATCCACTTCCAGGAACTGATCGATGCGGCGTCCGAAAAGAACCGGATGTTCTACATCTGACTGCCGATCCGACCCAGTCTCACGGGAGCGGCAAATCGGGTCCCACAGCGAGCCGTACAAACCCCTCCGCGTGGCTGCAGCCGCGCTCCAACCCCCGCATGCGTGTGACCGTGGACTGCATGGCGTAATAGCGGTCGGGTGACTGGCTCGCGTGCGCTCGACAGACCTGCTGCTTCCGCTCTTCGGTGGCGGAAATATCGACCCAATGTGTCGGTGCAAACTGCAAGGTGTCCTCTCCCGTCGACACTTCGTAGTAATACACCGCGAACGAGCGCCGCATCTTCAACCAGGCATCGTGGACCAAGCCCGACATGGCTCGGTGGTCGGCATGATTGTCGATCGGCCAGTGGGTGAAGACGACGTCCGGCCGTTCGGCATCGAGCATCTGGCGAAACGCGGCGAAATGATCCATGTCCAGCACCGCATGGCCGTCGATCTGCGCTGCAAACACCGGACGCGCTTTGAGGAGGGCACACGCCTTCGTCGCCTCCGCCGAACGAATCCCGCTGGGCGGCCGAACCGATGTCTCATTCGGATCCCCGCGATTGAGGTAAAGGAGAACCACCTCGTGCCCCAGATCCGCGTACCGCGCAATCGTGCCCCCGCATCCATACTCAGGATCCCCCGGATGCCCACCCGTCACCACCACGCGAAGGCGAGGCGTCTTGCCGCTTCGCGCCGAGCTGCGACCCACTGCTTCTGCTCCAAGCACGGAACCCACTCCGCTCAGCGCCCCAGTCACAGCCAGCTTCAGCAGCCAGTCTCGTCGTGAATCGTTTTTCATGAACTTCAATACCTCTACAGGTCTAGCCAAGAACCACAGTTCTAGCCTGCCAGACTACGGCGACGGTGCGCCACGGAAGCGATGATTCAGGTCGGGCTTATCTCGGAATCAGGCGAGGGGGCGGCCGATTTCCCATCGATGGCCGAATGGGTCCACCACTTGCCCCAGTCGCCATCCGTATTGCTCGCACACGGCACAGATCTCGCGGGCGCCGGCCGCGATGGCGCGCGCAAATGCCGCATCCGGATCCGGTACCGTGAGAATCATCCGCACGGTGCCGCCGTTCAGAGTCTCCGGACTGAAATTTCCGTGGGCGGTCGATTCATCGCTCACCCAGAACTCCGCACGATTCAATTCCATCCGGGCCACCACCGCGCCCGACGGATCCTCAACGCGATAGGCCTCCACCGCACCAAATGCCGCCTGATAAAAGGTGACCGCGCGGGCCCCGCCGCGGACAAACAAGAGGGGTGCGATTGATCCGGGTCCTGGGATTGCGGAAGCCATGGTGGTAGCAAGGTGCTCAAACCACGGGCTCCCACTCCAGCCGAAAGAACCCGTCAGCATCGGTTTCGACTCCGCGTTTTCTCGTTTTCCGCGCCGTTGGCGCCCCCTAGCCTTGGTCATGCTCTCACCGCTTCGGCTATTGGCCCTGCTTCCGTTTGCCGCCGTGTCGTTCGCGGCCGCCCCGGAACGCTGGGAGGCCATGAATTACGGCAGCCTGATTTCGAGTTCGGTCACGATGCCGTGGGCGGCGAACGGCGAGGACCTCGGTGGCATCGTACTTAAAGGGCTGTCGATCCACCTCGGCGACCAGGCCTGGGCCTGCTTCGACACCGGCGAACTGCGGTGGGCCGGCGCCTGGACCGGCGAGGGACTCAAGCTCATGGGGACTCCGTACGATGGAACCCATCGGCCGCCCGAACGCAGCCGACCCGCGGCGATTGGTTCTTTCCTGTTCGGAACCTCGCACGGCCCCGGGGCCAGCGCCGATGGCGACTTTCGCGATCTGCGCACCGAACCCTACGTGCCCATCGCGCGGGAACGCGCCCACTACGAGGGCCTGGACCGCATCGGGGAGGCGGTCATGGTTCACTACACGGTGGGCACCACTCACGTGCGTGAGCTCCCAGGGTGGGTTCATTCCACAACCGGGGAGGCCTTCACGCGCACGCTGCAAATCGAGGCGCATCGCCAACCGCTGAGTCTACTGGCAGGCGAACTTCGTCTGGAACTCCGCAATCAAAGGGCAACTGTGGGCCTCGAAGCAGTCGCCGAGGGAAGCGTGCAATCGTTTGGCGCCCTCACCGCGGCCCTGGACCCCATGCCGTCAGGGGCGCGGTGGGAAGTGCTCACGGGAAACCGGCTGATTCTTCACCTACCCGCTTCGCCCGACGCACTCACCACGCGCCTCACGCTTTCCAAGTCACCGCCCGCAGCCCTCGTCGAGGCCCGGTCCCGCGGCGAGCTCCGGCCCCGAACCGAGGACATCGCGCTGCTCTCCGCCGCCACGGAATCCATCGGACACGCGTCCCCACGCCACGCGCAATGGGCATCCGTGATCGAGACCTCTGGCAAACTGGGGGACGCCGACGGTGCCTACGCGGTCGACAGCATTCCGCTTCCCGAGAACAACCCCTGGCATTCCTGGATGCGACCGGGCGGGTTCGATTTCTTTCCCGACAGCGACCGCTGTGCCGTCTGCACCTGGAGCGGCGACGTGTGGATCGCCTCCGGCATGAAGGGGGATCTCGGCAACATCCGCTGGCGCCGCTTCGCCGCGGGCCTGTTCCAGCCCCTCGGATTGAAGATCGTGCACAACCAGATCCACGTGCTCGGTCGCGATCAGATCACGCGACTCGTCGATCTCGACGGCGACGGCGAGGCCGATCGGTATGAGAACTTCAACAACGACGTG
>JANXMD010000019.1 GCA_025354845.1 Verrucomicrobiota bacterium
CGTGGAGACGCGCGAGGGCGAGTCCTATTCCGGTCGGGTGCTGGGCGAGGATGCGGACGGGTCGCTTACCCTGGTTACGGGTGAAGGTCAGGCTGTGTTTCTCCCCAAATCGCAGATTACCGAACAGCGAATCCTTACCCTCTCGATGATGCCCGACGGCTTGATGGACGGCCTCTCGGTGTCGGACTTCGCCGACCTGATGGCCTTTCTCGAATCGCGTCGCTGACGGGGAGGCTCCAACCGCAGATGGACGCGGAAGGACGCAGATTCGAAAGAGCGCACGAGCGGTGCTGAATTCGACGCCCGCGTCTCGCTGCGTGGCTCACTCTGAGGGCCGGGAGCGGAGCCATTGCAGGGCGCCGTCGAGGTCCTGGAAGTCGCCGTCCAATTGAGCTTCGAAGGCGGCATCTAGGAGTCGCTTGAAGCCCGGGCCTGGTGTCAGGCCGGATGCCGCAAGGTGGCGTCCCAGCAGAATGGGCTTGGGTGCCGTGCGTTCGAGTTGCAACTGCTCGGCGGCCTCGCGGAGGGCGGTGACGCCGGAGGGCACCTCGCGTGGGCGCGGGGGACGGCCAAAGACATCGGCGGTGATCACCACGATCAGGTCGTCAATGGTGGCGGGAATCAGCCGCTGCGCGAGACGCCGAACGCCCCGAGGCGTCGGCGCATTGAGGTGGGCCAGATGGTTGATCACCAGGGGAACCACGGGCGCGCCATAGGACTCAGGCATGGCAAGGCGACCGAGAAACGAGGCCGCGAGCGGACCGCCCGCCGGTTCGTGTCCGGGGGAGACAATGCGTCGCCGTCCCTCGCGTTCCACCTCGTGGGTGCAGGCCGGCTTGCCGAAATCATGGGCGAGCACCGCCAGAGTGAGAAACAGGCGCCGACGCGAATCGGACTCGAGCCAAGCGGGCAATTCGGCGAGTGCATCCAAACAGGCCAGGGTATGCGTCCAGACATCGCCCTCCGGATGCCATTCGGGATCCTGCGCCACGCCCACCAACGCGGCGATTTCGGGGTAGTGATCGAGCCACCCGCTGTCGCGCAGAAAACGAAGTCCCGCTGAAGGGCGCACGGACTTGGTCGCCCACTTGATCCACTCCTCACGCACCCGTTCGACGGCCAGTTCGGAATGAGTGGCGGCAATTTGACGGCAGAGCTCAAGCGTCTCCGGGGCGGCGGTTAGGTCGAGCCGCCCGGCGAACTGCATCCCGCGCAGCACCCGCAGCGGATCCTCGGCAAAGGCCTCGCTGGTGTGACGGAGAACGCGGTTCCTCAGATCCGTTTCACCGCCGAAGAAGTCCAGCAGCTCACCGCGATGCGGGTCGAACATCATCGCGTTGATGGTGAAATCGCGTCGCGATGCCGCCTCGCGTGGGTCCAGCGAGGAGTCGAACGTGATCTCGAATCCGCGATGTCCGGGACCGGACTTGGAATCACGCCGCGGCAGCGAGAAGTCGAACACGTGGCCCGGCACCGTCAGCTTCACCACACCAAAGGCCCTGCCAACTGCATCCGTGCGACCCCATCGGGAGAGGGACGCGAGCAGCGTGTCCGGATCGACGCCGTAAACCTCGATGTCGAAATCGGTGCACTGGATCCCAAGCTTCCAGTCCCGCACGCAGCCGCCAACGAGGTAGGCGCGTGCGAGCTCCGGGGTTTCCCGAAAAATGCGGCTAAGCGATGCGGGAAGAAGCGGAGTCACGAGGAACGTGCGGGAGGGTGGATGAAGTCCGACCAGAGACTGTGCAACTGGGAGATTAACGGTTTGGCTTCGGCTCCATTATGAAGACTCTTCATGAAATCGTTCAACCGCCGTGTTCCCCACACTTTCAGGATGACCGCAAAAAGAAGATTCGGAACACAGAATACTGGAATGCGGATAGCGAGCACGACCCCTACCGTCATGGCAAACGCGGCGACCGGAGTTGCTGTGCGCAGACCGGTCCAGGCGGACCAATTTGCGAGGGTGAGAAGGTCGAGCCCTCCGATCACAAACGCATAAGACAGAAATGCGAGTGGCCATGAGTTCTCAGCGCCTTGTGCAAGGCTCTGGAGCACGATAATCAGCAACTGGGTTCCGAACAGGAGGCACGCGGGTCGAATCACGACCCGGTGACCGCTTCGCCAGATTCCTTGGAGTAATTCGAAATCGGTAATCGGGGTGGTGAGCAGCAGTTCCATCCCGCCTTCCCTCATCGATGAGAAGCGTTCGCAACAATGCCAGGTAAACAAAAGCTTGAGGGCGAACAGGCCGAGAGGGACGCAGAAGAAGGCTCCTGACGAGTTCTGGCCCGATTGGGCGGTACCGAGGAGTGCGATGGCGACCGCGACCGAGGAACCCAGGCCGGAGACGACCCAGGCCAAGACTCGAATCGCAGGACCTGACTGGTTGATCCACTGAACGGCGTTGGTCCCGTCGGGAACAGGGGGCCGCGGCATCTTCGTCAGCCTCTCTGAATGCCGGTTGGAAGATTCGTGCAGGGATCTCGGGAGTCGATGGGCTGCGGTCAACAGGGCGATCCAACCGAGGGCGTGCGATGCCAGGAGTGTCCTCCAAAACGGGAATGACTGGTCAGGACCGCGCGCCGAAGACGCCTCATTCCAAGCGGTCATCGGGCTCAGCCAGCCGCCATATTTTAGCCAACGGAGCGGGGTCAAGGCCGCCTGGCTCGCCGCAATTGGAATGCAAACAAAGAACAGGAACAGGATCAGGAGGGTGAACAAAACCGAGCGCCCGGCGTTGCGTTGACCGGCGGAGACGACGAGTCCAACAACGAGTGAAAACCAGAGGGCGTTGAAGAGACTGAGCGAGGTGAAGGCAACTTCAGTTCCGGTCATTCCTCCGAGGAACCAGGCAAAAGCCATCATGGGAATCCATGCCAGTAGTGCGCTGAAGGCCAGGTTGGCGTTTGCTGCGAGCTTACCGGCGAGAATGTCAAACCCGGTGAGGTCCGTGAGAAAGAGAAGTCCCAAGGTTCCGTCGCGCCGCTCGGAGCTGACGGCGTCGGAAGTGAGGAACACCCCGGAGACTGCCGCAACTACCACCGCCATCGAATTAAGCAGTAGGAACAGGGATCGCCCGTCTGCCATACGTCCGCCAAGCAGAGCCCCGATCAGATAAAAGGACGTGATCACCACCGCGAGCAGTGCAGTGCCGATTCGGAGCCTAAAGGTGAGTGGTCGCATCGCTGCAACGAGCAGCTCTCGATGGGTGACCGGGGGAAACCTCATAGAATCGAACGATGAAACGGCGACCACGATCGGGAAAGTCCCAATCCAGGCCTCTTGATTCCGGATTGGAAAACCTCCCCATCGCTTCCATTGGCTTGGCGGCGGATCCGCGGTAGCGTTCGCCACTTATGGACTGGCTGACGGACCCAGATGTGTGGATCGGTTTCCTGACCCTGACGTTTTTGGAAATCGTCCTCGGCATCGACAACCTCATCTTCATCTCGATTCTGAGCAACAAGCTGCCCGAGGCTCTGCGGGCCAAGGCGCGTCGGACCGGGCTCGCGCTAGCGCTGATCACACGCATCTTACTCCTCTGCTCGTTGGCCTGGGTGATGAAGCTCGACCAGCCGTTCTGGTCCACGACGATCGCCGGCAAGGCGCTCTCCATCTCCGGCAAAGACGTCATCCTGCTCGCTGGCGGCCTCTTTCTGGTTTTCAAGAGCACGCGCGAAATCCATGAGAAGCTCGAGGGGGAACACGACGACCAGTCGTTCGGAAAGGTGCCATCCTTCCAGGCCGCGGTGATCCAAATCCTCCTGCTCGACATCGTGTTTTCGCTCGATTCGGTCATCACCGCCGTTGGCATGTCGAATCGCATCGGGGTCATGATTGCCGCGGTGGTCGTGGCGATGATCGTCATGCTGATCTTTGTAAACGCGATCGCCGGATTCGTGGAGCGACATCCGACCATCAAGATGCTCGCCTTGGCCTTCCTGATCCTCATCGGAACCATGCTGATGGCCGAGGGCTTCCATCAGCACGTGCCCAAGGGGTACATCTATTTCGCCATGGCCTTCTCCGCGGGCGTCGAAATGCTGAACATCCGTCACCGCGCCAAGAGCAAGTCCGCGGGACACTGAGCCGGGTTATTTACCGCCGAGGCGCTGAGAACGCAGAGCAAGCGGCGATTCGAATGCGTGAGAAGCAGAGCCGCAGTGTCTTTTTTATCTGCGTCCATCGGCGTTCACCTGCGGTTGAATTCCTCTGGAGCTCCCGGTTGGGGTCGGCGGTTTACGGTGGTGTGAGAAGAGATTCGAATCCGGCGACGGATTGTCCTAGTATCGGCGCGGATGACGATTGCCGAACTTCACGCCAACGAGGAACTCCGCCGCCACGAGTTCCCGGTGGCGGCTCACAAGATCCACCTGGGCCACGCCGCAGTCTGCCCGCTTCCGCGTCGGGTCGCCGAGGCGGTCCAGGCCCGTGCGATGGCCGCCACCCTGGACGATCAGGAGGCCTCTTTGCCGCCCCATTATCTCGCCGACACCCGCCGGTTGGTGGCTGAAACCCTGAAGGCGCAAGCGGATGAAATCGCCTTTGTCGGCCCCACTTCGGTGGCTTTGAGCTATGTCGCGGCGGGCATGCCGTGGAAAAAGGGGCACAACGTTCTCGTCTATCACGACGACTATCCGTCGAACGTCTATCCCTGGATGGCTCTGGCCGATCGCGGGGTGGAGGTCCGCCTGCTGAATGTTCGCGAATACGGCAAGATCCGGCTCGTAGATGTCCAGGGGCAGGTGGACGAAAACACCCGTTTGGTGGCGCTCTCGAGCTGTCATTTCGTGACCGGATGGCGGTTGAACGTGGACGCTCTTGGCAAGTGGCTTCACTCACGCGGAATTCTGTTCAGCGTGGACGCGATTCAAACCCTGGGTGCCTTCCCAACCTCGGTGGAGCACGTGGATTTTCTCGCGGCCGACACCCACAAGTGGATGCTCGGACCCTGTGCCGCCGGCGTGCTCTACGTGCGCAAGGAGGTGCAGGCGCGGCTCGCACCCATCGTCCACGGTTGGCACAACGTGCGGTCGCCGCAGTTCCTCACTGCCGAGGATCTCCATTTCCGCAACGACGCCCGCAAGTACGAGGCGGGGTCGCAGAACCTGCTCGGCTTG
>JANXMD010000222.1 GCA_025354845.1 Verrucomicrobiota bacterium
CGGAGACTATAGGAAAGAGTCTTCAGCCACCGCTTTGACTCCACCGCCATTGAAAATCGGACATTCAACCATCAAAGACCAGTGCACCTCACTTCCCCCCTCATTCCGAGCCTCTCCGTACCATTCTTCAGAACCTTCTCCACCGGATCTCGAAATCATTCAGCCTTTTTGCTCCATTCCCAGAATGCCGTGAGACATGCGGGCTAGGACCGGAAGGTGAAACTGAGAGGTCTACGGGGCCACGGTAACGGCAAATGCGGAAAAACGGGATTCCGCGGAGGGGACTTGGGACACGGCTCAGGGGGTTCGAGCCGATCGGTAACCGCTTCCTCGCGAGGGGAATCAATCCAAAATGGTGCGCCCGACAGGACTTGAACCTGTACGATGTTACTCACTAGAACCTGAATCTAGCGCGTCTGCCAATTCCGCCACGGGCGCCCGTGGATGGGACGAGAGGAGATAGCAGCCCCGCGCCCCGGGACAAGACCTTTTTCCGGCTTCTCCTTCCCATCCGGCTTTACCGCGGAGGCGCGGAGACGCAGAGAGGGATGTGGATTCCCCGCGAAATCCAAGCTAGTGGCCCTTCGGTCGTCGAGCGGTTGTCAGAGGTTTTTGGATGCCTCGCTCTTCACTCCGCGTCTCTGCGTCTCTGCGGTTCAAGTCACGCGTCCCAGAGGGATCCGCCTCGTTCCCTCGGCGGCTACGGAGGGGCGATCGCAGACTGGATTCCGATCCCGGGCTGGGACAGCCTCTCTGCATGTCCTCGAATTCACCGGTTGTCGTCACGAATCGCACGGCCGTCATCACCGGCGCCGGAAGCGGCGTGGGACGCGCCGTCGCCATCGCCTTGGCCGCCAAGGGGTGGCATCTCGCCCTGATCGGCCGTCGCGCCGAGGTCCTTCAGGAGACCGCCGCGCTCGCCGCCAAGCCGGGGGTGCGCATCGGCATCCATTCCTGCGACATCGGCGATTCCTCGGCGGTGGCGATCGTCGGTCAGGCGATTCTCGCCGAGGCGGGCGCGGGCGGCGTGGAAGTGCTGGTCAATGCCGCGGGGACCAATGCGCCGAAGCGGGCCCTCGAAGTGCTGTCGCTCGAAGACTACCACGGCATGCTCAACGCGAATCTCAACGGCGCGTACTACTGCGTGCAGGCGTTTTTGCCGGGGATGCGTCAGCGCGGATCCGGGACGATCGTGAACATCGTGTCGGACGCGGGAAAGCAGGCCTCACCCAAGGCGGGTCCGGGTTATGTGATCAGCAAGTTTGGCATGGCGGGATTGACCCAGGCCATCAACGCCGAGGAACGGGGTCGCGGTGTGCGGGCCAGCGCGATCTTTCCGGGCGACATCGACACCCCGCTGCTCGCCAAGCGTCCGGTGGTGCCCGATGCCGACGCCCGCGCGCGCATGATGCGCCCGGAGGACATCGCGGACTGCGCGCTGCTCTGCATTGAGCTTCCCCCGCGGGCCATCGTGGAGGAGATGATTGTCAGGCCCCGGTAGGACAATTCAAAATGGCGCAATTCAAAATGAAAAATTGGGGAAGGGTGCCGTGACATTCGGAAGTCGCTGACGTCGCCTCTGCCATTTTGCATTTTTAATTGGCCCATTTTCAATTTTTTCAGATGAGGTCGGGCTCGCCGATGATCTCGGTCTTGTCGGCGGTTTGAGTGCCGCGGGTCTCGAGGCTTTCCTTGGGATTGGCGTAGCCCGGGATGATGCGCTTGAGCTGATCCGGCGTGGCGCCGAGGTGATCGCGGATCAGTTTTCCGAGCACGCTGCGGTAGTCGGTGTTGCGCTTCAGGTAGCGGCTCTGGGCCTGGAACATTGAGCCGGTTTGGCCGACCTGCCAGGCAATCGGGTCGTTGTCGCCGCCGCAGTTGAACACCGCGCTGCGCTTCACGCCACCGAGGGCGTCGGCTTGGAATCCCTTGATCCCGCCGCCCGACACCAGCATGGCGCTGGCCTCGGCATGATCGGTACCGCCGTCGGAATTCTCGATCGAGGTGCGGCCGAATTCGCTCAGAGTCACCACCACCAAATCTTCCCAGCGGCACTGGTCGGCGTATTTCTTAAAGTACTTCTGCAACGCGTACACCGACCAGCCCACGCGTCGGAGCAGGTTCGCCTGCGCGCCAGTGGCGGCACCTTGCTTGCTGTGGGTATCCCAGCCGTCGATCGACACGCCAGCCACCAGCGCCGAGGTCTTGTTGAGCACCATGGCCGCCGACTTGAGATTCTGGAAATGCCCGTAGGCACTGGTCGGCACGACGTATTTGGCGGCGTCCTTGGCTCGGGAGTAGCCGCCGTTCTTGTCGTTGGTGGTGGGGAACAGGTAGTAGGGCTGGTCGCCGTCGGTGGCGACGTCATCCACGAAGGTGTTGCCGGCCTCGGAGAAGTCGAGGTGCGCGAAGATGTCCAGGGTGCTGGAGAGGTTCTGGTACTGAAGTGAGAGGAGCTGCCGGTCGCGCTTGTCGGCGAAGCGGGCCTGATTGGCCTGCGCGAGGGCGGCATCGGCCTTGAGATTTCCGGCGGGGGTGTTGGGCACCGCGAGCAGGTTGTAGCGGGTGGGGTCCGTGAGATTGGTCATCGCGGCCTTGGATCCGCGGAGGATCAGCGGCAGCGACGAACCGATGCTCACCGCGGTCAGGGGCAGCTTGTTGGCCAGGCCGGACTCGTACATCGTACGGTACAGAATGCCGTCGTGGATCAGGTTGTTGTTCGGCGTGCCGGTTTCCCAGTAGTTCTGGGAGTCGAAATGCGAACGGGACTGCCGTGGGTAGCCAACGCGGTGGAGGATCGCCAGATCACCGGCGTTGTAGACCGGGGCGAGGAATTTTAGCGCCGGATGCATGCCGGCAAACCCATTGCCCAGTCGGAGGCCGTAGGTGTAGTCGAAGGTCGCCTTGGTCGTCCCGCTCTCCGGGAACAGCGCACCGCCGCGGGCGGTGAAGGGATTGCCGGGGTCGGAATCGATGAGGATCGATTTCCGGTTGGTGGCGCTGTAGGCGGAGTCCCCGAGCGGCAGGATGGTGTTGAGACCGTCATTCGCGCCACGCAGGAAGATGAAGAAGAGCTTCTTGGTGCGGCCGTTGGGTCCGGGCTGGCCGATGGTGCCCTCGGCGAGGGCGCGTTTCATGACCAGCGGGATGTCGGTCAGGCTGGCCAGGGCGGCGCCCATGCCAATCGTGGAAGCCTGGGTGAGAAACGAGCGGCGGTTGATGATGTTCATGTTCGGGACGAAGGCGGTGGAAGTGGAGTCGGGCCGGTATCGGGGCAGGTGGTGGAACGGGGTCACTGTTCCTGGTAGCGCTGCGTGGTCATCAGGGCGGCGACCATTCCGCGAAGCCGGTTGTCGTAGTCAGTGCTGGCGGGGTTCAAGGCCGAGAAGGGAGAGGCCGTGACGCCGTCGTCTGCGGTGTCGAGGAAGGTTACCGCCATGGTCCGGTAGGCGGTGAGGTTGGCCTTGCCCTCGGCGGGGAAGAGCAGGTCGAGGAAGTAGTCGGCGGCGAGACCGGAATCCCGCACGGCGGCGGGGGCCTTCAACTGGAGCAGACCGACCGGATCCAAGACCGTACTGGCGCCGCCGTCGCTCTTGCCGGACATGCCGACGGGCATCAGGGCCGCCTGCACGAAGCGCAATCGCTCGGCGAGGGTGCCGGCGCTGATCCAGGCCTCGGCCGTCTCGGAATAACCGTTCGGCTCGGCTCGGTCGAAGAGAAGCATCAACCCCATCCGCGAAAGCGCGAAGGCCAGATCGCCATCGGTATACGCCGTACTGGAGCCGTCGGGACGTGTGGCGCGCAGCGCCCGCATGGTCGCCGTGACGAACTCGAGCGGAGTCCGCACCTTTTGCTGCGAGGCGGTGTGCGAGTGGAAGAGATCGGAGTTGAAGATCACCTTCAACACCTCGCGGATCTGACCCTTTTGACCATCGTGCGATGGCGTCTCCCAGGCCAGCATGCAGGCGTGCACCAGTTCCTCCTCGGGCGAGGTATCGGCGTCGGTGAAATCGTACCCGATCTGGAAATCGTCATGCACGAACAGCCGGCACAGCTTCACCGAAACGAACTCCTCGGTGAACGGCTGATTGGCCATGTGCTGAATGAGGGTGTAGGCCTCCTGAATTGTATTGGTGCCCGTGGCAGCGGGGAAGGAGATCGAGTAGTCGCGACCGGCCCAGGGTGCACCGAATCGGTCGGGGACCAGTTTGGGCGTGGTGACGGCACCCGCGGCGTCGTGGTTGAAGAACACCTTTTTCGCGCCGGTGTTGTGGTTGGCCGACTTGTACACGAACGACCACGTCCCGAGCAGGTTGGTCAGGGAGGTCTTGTTGGTGACCACCGAGGGGTCGAGGTAATTGGTAGTACGGGTGGCGAAGGGATTCGCGACGTTGTTGCTGGCCACCAGGTCGATGGTCCAGCCGGTCCACAGCCGCGAGATCTGCACGATGTCCTGCTGGTCGTAGCCATTGTCGACGCCGAAGGTGAAGAGTTCGCAGAGTTCTCGGGCGTAGTTCTCGTTGGCGATGTTGCTGCCGTTGCCCTTCGACCCGACGGTGTCGAGGTAGACGATCATGGCCGGGCTCTCGGCGCTGATGCGGAGGAGGTCGAGGAAAGTCACGTTCGGCCTCAACAACGCCTGGCTCCATTTGAGGTTCTCCCTGAATTCCGCCTGGGTGGCGATCGCTCCCGCCGTCGTGGTGTCGTAGGCGAGGTTGTCGAAGTAATCCCGGGACTTCGAATACTGGGTCACGAAGTGGTTCTCGCAGAACTGACGGAGCACCTCGTTGAGCTGCCGCCGGGATTGGATGGCGCGGAGGATGTGCCAGCGGCGGAGATCGTTGAAGGAAGCGGATCCATCGGAAAGTTTGGCAAAGAGCGGCTGCGGGGAATCGGCGCCCGAGGCGAGCGACACCGTGCTGGCGATGCCGCTTCCCGACAACCGAACGGTAAGATGGCCGGATTGCCCCGGTTGCGCCAGATACCAGTAGGTGAGGGTGTAGGTCTTGGTGGCGACGACACTGGCCGGGAGATTCTGATGGATCGAGGTGGTTTCGGAGGATCCAGCTGCGGTGGAGACCACATGGAGCGCCAGCGAGCCGTCATGAACCTGGTCCGGGGTGAGCGCCGAGGCCGCTAGGTTTGCGGAAACGATCCAATTGGTGCCCAAGCTGGTTTCGAACCCGCCATTGAGGATCAGGTTTGGCTTTGCCGGATCCTCGACCGCACCTTCGACGAGTCGGATCTCGTCCAGATAGGTTTCTCCGGTCCCATCCAGATAAAGATAGAGTTTAGGAGCGGATCCGGTTCCCGAGAGGGTGACCTTCCTCCAAACCGGGCCTGGAGCCGCGATGTCCAGGGTGTCGGGGATGGATTCGGCGGCGAGCTGCTCGGCCAGGTACGCATCGGGGCCCAAGGCTCGGACCCGTTCGAGGTCATCCGGCGAGGGGCCATAGGCAACTCGTTGGAGGAGAGTGGTTGCGGTCAGCTGATTCGGCGGAATTTCCACCGCCTGGACCCGAAAGAACCCGGTGTCCTCGGCCAAGCCAGTACCGGTCCAGACGAACCCATCCACGGCGCCGGTGGGATCCACGGCGAAAGGTTGATCGAGACGCGGCGCGCGCAGGATCTGATATTGGGTGGTCCCAGGCGCGGGATCAAAGGTCAGCGTCGCCCGCTGCCCGGCGGAGTCGATCTGAACGCCGGTCACCGTCGGACCCTCGCCGGCGGCGACGGACTTCGCGAGACCGGCGAACAGGGCGATCCCGAAGCCAAGTTGTCGCGAAAAGGAATGAAAGTTCATAGTGAGGAAGTCGAAAACGCGACAAGCAGCTCCCTTGCCACGATCCAGATTGTACTTGCCGCGAGCCGTAATAGCCCTAAGGTATATCGAAAGTCAGTCGAAGGTTTTTCCGAAAACGAACCGAAACCGAAACGGAAACGCTGCCAGCTTGTTCTAAGGGTGGGCCGCTGAAATGACAATGGCATGGAGTCTGCAGTCGTTCGTGCCGATGTTCGTTCCTCAAAAAACTAACCGTTGACTCACCCATCACTTTAATCCATAACTACGCCCGCGTTGGTCATTTTTCCAATCTAGTGCTTATGAAAACCTCTTCCATGAAACAGTTTGCGGTTACGCTGATCGCCGCTTCAACCGTGACTCTCGCTCCTGCGTTTGCTTTGGGGACTGCCGAGCTGCAGAAGGTTTCCAAGACCGTTGCTGCTTCAAAGGTTGTCGAGATGCCTTCGGTCGCCTCGAAAGCTGTTTCGCACGCTGCCAAGGAAGACAAGCAGCAGGTTGCCGTGACCGCTGTTCTGGCTGCCATCCGCACCTACCCCTCTTCGATCGGCCCCGTGATCACCGCTGTGGTCAAGGCTGCTCCTCAGGTTTCCGGCGCCGTCGTGACCGCTGCGGTTGAAGCCGCTCCGGACAGCGCATTGACGATCGTCGCCGCCGCCGTTCAGGGCGCTCCTGCCTCCTCGGAAGCCATCGTGGCTGCCGCGTCCGCTCAGATCCCGACCCGCGCTGCTGCGTTCGAGCGTGAAGCTTCCGTCGCTCGTGGCCGTCAGTCCCTCGGCAGCGCCGCGCTGATCACCTCCAGCGGTTCCAAGCAGACCGGTCTCGGTGGCGGAACGGCTCCCAAGGCTCCGGTGACCAACAGCCCGACCCGTGGTGGTCTGTACGGCCAGAACTAAGTTCAAGGTTTTCGAAAAGGCCTGTCCATCCGGACAGGCCTTTTTTGTTTTCCGGGCGAATTGAGAGGCTGGCGAGGCTTTACGAAGGGTCTTCGCGGAAATCCGAACCGGCTGACCTTCCGCGGCTGATGGCTCTCGCTCTGTGATGATATGACCCGACTTGCGCGATGGCTCGTCGCGTTGGCGCTTCTCCCGATCTGCATGGGTGCGTCGCGAGCCGCGCTGGCGTGTCTTCGTGGAAGTGCTGCGGCTCCGGAGTTCTGGATCGCCTTTGGAGGAGGGGTCGGCGCTTGGATGGTGGTTTTTCTAGCGCTTCCCAAACCGGTTTGGGTCTACGTGGTCGGACACGAACTCACCCACGCGCTCTGGGGAATTCTCTTCGGTGCGAAAGTGAAGTCACTTCGGGCCACTGGGAAGGGAGGACAAGTGGTTCTTTCCCACAGCAACACGCTGATAGCCCTGGCCCCGTATTTTTTCCCCTTCTACACGGCGCTGTTTACCGCACTGGCGCTCACGGTGCGCTGGGTCTGGCCCTCTCCTTGGGTGGATCCCGTGTTCCACTTCGGACTCGGCACCACCTATGCGTTTCATGTAACGCTGACGCTTTGGATTCTCCGAATTCGACAGTCCGATATTACGGGTGAAGGGTATTTGCTGTCGGCGATGATCATCTGGCTCGGCAACGTGCTGATGGTGTTGACCGCGGTTCCGCCGCTCACCGGCACCGGATCTCCGTTGCCTCACCTTTATCAGGCCTTTCTTGAAACCGGGCGGAACGTGGAGTTTACGGGCCGGGCCGCGATGGCCGTGATTCACCGGCTCGCCGCGATGCGCGCTGGGTGGCGGTAGCGGTCGGAAACAGCCCCGGGCAACACCCGAAGTGCTGGTGAAACGCCTGACTGAAGTGGCTCAAGCTGTTGTAGCCCACTTCCAACGCCACTTCGGTGACGTTCATTCTCCCTTCGCGAAGCAGATCCGCCGCGCGTTCCAGACGGAGTCGGCGGATAAACTGCGGGATGGTCACTCCCATTTCCTTGGAGAACGTCCGGCTGAGGTAAAAGGGGCTGCAGCCGACCTCGCGTCCCAAGTCCTCAAGGGAGGGGGGCGCAGTAAGATCCAGCTTGATCCGATCCATGGCCCGTTCGACCCGGCTGCGGGCGACGCGGTGCTGCCGATGGCAAAAGAGTTCCTGGTCGGAGGGCGGCTGGAACAGGAATTCCCCCATCAATTCCACGGCCTTCGCCTGGTACCAAACTGGTTGCGCCGCCGCGAGAACCGGAGGCTGATGAAGGCTCGCCACCAGGTCACGATGCCGCGGACCCATCGGCTCCAGTGTCCCCAGTGCGGATTGCTCCCGGGACCCCTTGAGGCACTCCCTCACCACCGGATGCAGGGCGGCGGCGTTTTCCTGGAGGTGGTTGCAAAGAAATTGGGACGAAAATTCAACGGTAATGAACTGATGGGGAGACCCACTGAGCCGACGGGCTTGGAAGGGGTCGCGGCCCTGTCGATAAAACCCCGCGGTGCCCGGGGAAAGGCGCAGCACATCGCCCGCGAGGGTCAACTCTCCGGAACCGCCGAGATTGAGACAAAGCTCGAGGCTGTCCGGATGGAAACTCGGAGCCCAATCGACATCACGATCCCCGGGGAGTTCGTGCCATTCGAAGCTTACCCCGAGGCGACCAAAGTCGCCAAACAGCTGACGCCAGCGCGCGCCGGCGGCTCGCCAAAGCATCGCTTCCCCGCCGTCCACGAGTCCGGGATGAATGCGGGGTGTGGTTGCCACGGTCGCCGACCCTAGTGGTCGTTCGTCGGATCGGCAAGCGACGGGGGACGGGATGACGGTGGGATCGCGCTTTCCGTGTCGATCGTTTCCGGTAAGGTGCTTCGCGTATGATGCGTCGCTCGTTGTGCTCGTCCCTGGTCGTCATGCTCCTCGCCGCGGGCTGCGCGGCGAAGACGGGATCGCCGCCGCTCCATTCCCCGGGTTCCGGAGCCACCGTCTCGGCGGCTGATCCCGGTTCCGCTCAGTTTATCCACGAGTATTACCAGCGCCGACCTGCCGCTGGCAGTGCCCTGGGGTTGCACGAATTCGACGGTCAGCATCGCCTGCCCACGCGCGCCGATATCCGGTCCGAGTGCGAGCGTCTCCACACGCTTCAACTCCAGCTGGCGGCCGAGTTGCGACCTCTTCAGCCTGGATCGCGCCGACATGGCGAAGTGCGCCTCCTGCAAACCGTCGTCGACGGGGATCTCCTCCAACTCGAGGGAGAACGGGCTGCGGAGCGGAGTCCGATGTTCTATCTCACAAGTCTCGACGTGAGCCTGTACCTCAAGCGCGACTGGAAGCTGCTGGTGGAGCGCGTGCGGGACCTGACGTCGATTCTCTCCCAGTCCCCCGCGGTCTTTTCGGTGGCCCGCAATCAACTGGAGCCCATCCTGCCCAAGCCCTGGGTCGAGACGGCGATCGAGATTGCCGACGCCACGGCATCCTTTCTCGACCACGAGGTGCTGACCGCGGGACGTGAGTGTGGAAATACCGAGGTGGCAGAAAAGTTTGCCGTGGTGGTGAAGACAGCGGCCCGGGAACACCGTGACTTCGCCACCTGGCTGCGAACCCATCGCCTGCCCGCGGCCACCCCGGAGTTCGCCATCGGACGCGATCTGTACCAGCGCCTGCTGGGTACGGAGCTCATTGACCTGCCTCCGGAGAAAATCCTCGAAATCGGCGTGCGCGAACTGAAGGCGGAGACCGCCCGATTCGAGGCGGCGGCGCGCGATGTGGATCCCACCCGGCCCGCCGCGGAGGTCTTCAAACGCATCCAAAACGATCACCCCACCGCCGATCACCTGATCTCCGACACCCGCCGCAATCTCGAAGCAATCCGCCAGTTCGTGGTGGATCATCGCATCCTCACCCTGCCGAGCGAGGTCCGGGCCCAGGTCACCGAGACGTTGCCGCCCTTCCGCGCCACAAGTTTCGCGTCGATGGACACCCCGGGGCCGTTCGAGAAAAAGGCCACCCAAGCCTACTACTACGTCACGCCGGTGGAACCCAACTGGCCCCCGGCCCAGCAGGAGGAGTGGCTCACCGCGTTCAACTACTACACCACCGATGTGGTGAGCATTCACGAGGCGTACCCGGGACACTACGTGCAGTTCCTGGCCCTCAACGCGTCGGATGCCTCGCCGGTGCAAAAGGCTTTCTACAGCTATGCCTTTGCCGAGGGCTGGGCCCATTACAGTGAACAGATGCTGCTGGCCGAGGGATTCGGTCAACCGGCCGATCCCGCGCACGCCTCCGCGCGGGAGCGCGTGCGGGGCGCGAGCTATCGGCTGGCGCAATCGGATGAGGCGCTGCTGCGCGTCTGCCGCCTTTGCGCGTCGGTGCAGATGCACTGCTTCGGCATGAGCCTCGACGACGCGACGCGGTTCTTCGTGGACAATTGTCACTACGAGGCAAAACCCGCCCGGCAGGAGGCGATTCGGGGGACGTTCGATCCCGGATACTGCTTCTACACCCTGGGGAAACTGCAATTCCTCAAACTGCGCGAGGATTGGAAGCACCAGGAAGGCGCTGCGTATTCCCTGCAACGCTTCCACGACCAAGTCCTGAGCCATGGCGGACCGCCCCTGCGCCTCCTCCGCGAATCCATGCTCAAAGACCCCACCCAACACAGCACCCTCTTCTGAGCCCTTTCGACCTTCGACTTACTTCCCCCCCTCCGCCCCCAGCAACGCCTGCACTTCCAGTAGATCGAGGAATCCGTCGCCATTCTTGTCCCAGGGTTTGAGATCGGCATCCGGTCCGCGCCAGAGTTTGAATTCGGTGGCGTTGAGTCTGCCATCGCCGTCGAGGTCCCGGCGCAACAGGAGTTGTGCCGCGCCGCCGCCTGAGGTCGCGGAGGTCGTGAACGCCGATTCCGTTGTCGTCGCCGCAGGGAGCGCAACCGGTCTCGAAGCGGCTGCCGACGCGGGAACCGGGCGGACCATTCTGGCGATCTCGGTGAACACGCTGTCAGGATGCCGTTGACGCAACGCAGTTAGGTAGGTGTCCAGCTTGGCCGGTTGATCGAGCCCCACCGCGTCGTGGGCGAAGGCCAGCAGGAAGAGGGTCTCCGCATCGGCCTCGGGTGGAGCGGTGCCTTCCGGAGCGAGCAGTTCCACCACCTTCGCCGGTTCGCCGCCGAAGAACGCGTACAACGCCCGCTCATGGGGAGGTAGCGACGCCAGGCGTGAGCCTAGATCCTCGGGAGGCAGCGGGTCGGCGGTCCAGCGGAACTGTGGAAGGGCCATCAGCGGAAACTTGTCGATTGCCACCAGCGGGGTCGCCCCGGGAGCGCGCGTGATGTCGAGTCCGATCCAAAGCAGTCGGTCATTGGCGAACAGGGCGCGCACCGGCGATCCCACCGGGAACCAGCCCAACCAGCGGCGGCTCGGCATGTGAAAGAGCAGGACGCGGCCGCGATTCGTATTGGCGCCCTCAGTGGTGGCGATCCAGAGCATGGTGCGTTCGGCGTGCAGCGCGGTCACCGCTCCCGGCAGTCGACTGGTGGGGACCACGGAGTTGATGGCGCCATGCAGTTCGGCGCTGAGGCGCGCCGCGCGGGCCCGCAGGCGCATCCGATCCCGGATGCCGTTTGCCACCCGGGTGCGGGCTGCGGCGATGCCGGCCGGCGTGACCTTGAAGCCGGGAGCCAGGGTCATGCCCAGCCCACCGGGCACCGTGATGCCCGGCGTGGCAAAGCGGCTCTCCACGCCGCCCGTTTCCGGGTTCACGAAATGAAGTCCGGCATCACTGCCCACCCAAAAGCCCCCGTCGCCATCGCCGGCGATGGTTCGAAAGGTCGGCAGCTCCAGTCGAGGAGACTGGCGTCCCAGATCGGCACCGGCCGGCACCCATTGGGATGCGCGTATGTGCCGCGCCGCCAATCGGTGCGGACCCGAGGCGAGCAGCCAGTCCTTGGATCCGCGCAGGTCGTTCCACGGATCGGTCTCGCCTTCGAGGACGGGGGCCGGAGTTCCCGGTGCCTGGACAAAGGTGCCGCCGCCCTGGGATTCGGAGAACAGAATGCCACTGCGACCGAGCACCTGGAGACCGCTTTCCAGTTGAACGATGCCGGCGAGATTCGGCGTGGTGATCCCCTGGGCCGCGCCGTAGGCATCGACCACGAAGGGATCGACGGCCAGCGAGGCAAGACCGGAGTCGAGCGTCAGCCACACCCGTTGACCGCCGGGCAGGAGCGCGCGCACGCGGTTGGTTTGCAGGAGGCCGCGGACCGGTTCGAGCCGGTTCTCCGCGAGTTGGAAAGTCCACAGGCGTCCTTCACCCGGAAACTGGTTCCCAGCCCCGCCGGGACGCGCCACCAGCCACAACCTCCCGGCGCCGAAGCCGAGTCGTTCGACCGATTCGACCCGTAGCTCCCGAGGAAACACGGCGGGAATGAAGCGCGGCAGCGTGGGAAAGGGCGGGATCAGCTCCAATCGCCGCAAGGCAAAGGCGTCGCCGGGAACCCCGGGTGGATGGGTGTTGGTACGGACACCAGAAACTGCGGCTCGTGACCCGGTGTTTGTGGACGCCGGAGCTGCCAGGACGGGTTCCGAACCCGGGTAGACCGGTTCGTCGTCGGCCACGAGCCGGAGAGCCAACAGGGCGGCCAGAATGAACGCAGGGAATCGCAAGGCCCTACAAGGTGCCGAGCTCACCCCGCTGAGTCAAAAGGCGATCGCGGCCCGCTTTCCCGGATGGGAGTCACCGCGGAGACGGCAGATCGAAGATCGAAGATCGGAGATGGAAGATCGGAGATGGGGTGGCGTGTCCCGTTCGGAATCCCGCCTTCAGACCGTCCGGAGCGCCGGCATCCTGCCGGCCTGTCGGATTGAATCCGGGAAGCAGGACGGGATCTGGAGATCTGGACAGATGGCAGGGGGCAGGGGGCGCGGTTCTGATCCGTGGATCGAGCAGTCGCACTAATCCCCTTGGCATGGTGCCTGGCGCCCTCCGCTGCGTCTCCGCGCCTCCGCGGTTCAAATCGGCCTTGTGGAGTCCGTGGAGTTTTCATTGCCACGCGCCCGGCCTCGGGGCCAATCTATGCCCCTACGCAGCACCCGCCGGTGTG
>JANXMD010000227.1 GCA_025354845.1 Verrucomicrobiota bacterium
AGTCGCCAAGCAGGCCGACAACAGCCGCAAGATCACCTGGTCCAGCGCCGTGAACGCGACCAATCTGGTGGAGTACACCACCACCTTTCCGCCGGTCTGGACCACGCTCACCAATCTGGTCCGTCCCGCCGCGGGAGTGTCCCAAGCAGTGGATTCCTCCGGCGATCCCAATCGATTCTACCGGGTCCGGACGGCGTACTGAGGCCCCGTGCCTGCTCGTCATGAAGCTCCCGCACCCGGCGTTGCGAACCCTGCTTAGGAAGGCTTACTCCGGGGAGCGGGCCGCCGCCCTCGCCTACGTGGGGCACGCCGCATCGCTCCGAAATCCCGAGGCCCGGGCGGCGGTGAAACAAATCGAGGACGACGAGTGGAATCACCGGCGCAACCTCAAGGTGATCCTCGACCAGTACGAAATCGCGGTTTCCAAGAACTACGAAATCCGCTTCTTCTGCATCGGTCACCTCATCTCCCTGAGCTGCCACGTGATCGGCTGGTTCATGCCTTATTTTTTCGCGGGCAAACTCGAAAGCGGAAACGTCTGCGAGTACTTCGTCATGCTGCGGCATTTCCACTCTCTGGGCATCCACGGTCACGACGAGGTGCTCTACGAGATGGGCATCAAGGAAAAGGAGCACGAGGGCTATTTCCTGAAGCAAATCCAGCACAGCCGGCTCCTGCCCTGGTTTGAGACGGTGTTTCACTGGGGGCCCGGATCCACGGTCAACGACGTGGACCTCGATCACAAATACCCTCTCTCGGAAGCCCACACCTACTGCCGGCATTTTAAGGCGGACCGGGACTCGGATCCGCAACCTCGCGCCTAAGCCCTCGGTTACCGACCACCCCATGCATCGCCTCCTGTCCCGTACGCGTACCCTTGCCTTGGCCCTCTTTCTCCTCGGCCCGATATCCTTCGCTGCCGATGGCCCATCCTACGAGCAGAAGCGGGACGTGGTTTATGGTGAGGTGCACGGCACCGGCTTGCTCATGGACGTGTTTACGCCAAAGGAAAAGCCCAACGGACTCGCCATCGTCGATGTGGTGAGCGGGGCGTGGTATTCGGACCGAAACAAGATCCGCGACCACACGCTGGCTCAGATATTCCAGATCTACTGCGCGCGCGGCTACGTGGTGTTCGCCGCCCGGCCGGGGTCCAAGACGCGCTATACCGCCGCGGAAATGGACCAGAATGTGAAGACGGCCATCCGCTTCGCCAAGGAACACGCCGCCGAGTACAAGGTGGCCCCCTCGCGCCTGGGGCTCACCGGGGCCTCCGCCGGTGGACATCTTGCGACGCTCGCCGCACTCACTCCGATTGCAGCGAACCCCGAATCCAAGAACCCGTTGGAACGGCACGACACCACGGTTCGCGCGGTTGGAGTCTTCTTCCCACCAACCGACTTCCTGGAATGGGACTCGGGCAAGCCAGCCGATCCCAAGGTCGTCGGTCCGTTGCTCTATCTCAACGGCAGCACGGGCCACAGCGACGAGGAGATCCGGTCCGCCGCAAAAGCAGTGTCGCCGGTGTACCAGGTGGGACACCCCACCATTCCATTCCTCCTGATCCACGGCGACGCCGATCCGCTCGTCCCGTTGTCGCACTCCAAAAAACTGGTCAGTGCCATCCAGGCCGCCGGCGGCTCCGCCGAGCTGATCGTGAAGGCAGGCGGCGGACACCCCTGGCTTACCCTGCCGGAGGAGGTGAAGGTGATGGCGGACTGGTTTGACAAACAGTTGGTAAAATAGAGCCCCGCCCGAAAGATGCGCATGGGGCTACCAAATCAACTGGTGGGGCGGTTCTGCGGCGCCGCCGTAACTGTCCGTTAAGCGCGAGAGGAACGCCAAAGAGTGTGAGAAGGGTTTCCGATCCGTGGATGCGAGAAGGTGCGGCGGTGGTGTTCCTCCGATCGGGTGGCCACGACGGCGCTCCGCTGGTCGTGGTAACGTGAAGGCCGAGCAGCAACTCGGCCCCACCAAGTGGGTAGGGCGAACCTGCCGGTGAGCCAGTGCGTAGAAGGCGTCTGGGACGCTCCAAGGCCTTCCCCGCCTCTTCAACCCTTCACCCCGCCCACCGCCCCGCCGTCAGCCCGCCAGCGCGGCGAGCACCGCATTGATGTCGGAATCCGGGACGCGCTGACCCCAGGTCGCCGCTCCGATCGACTGGGCGAGGATGAACTTTAGCTCGCCGCCGCTGACCTTCTTGTCGAGCCGCATGGCATCGAACAACGCCTCGCGCTTCTTGGGCGCCAGCTTGAGGGTCACAGGCAGCCCAGCCTTCACCATCAGGTCCCGAATTCGATCGGCATCCTTCTCGGTGAGGGTGGACAAACGGGTCGACAACCGCGCCGCTGCCACCTGGCCAATGCTGATCGCCTCCCCATGCAGGTACTCGCCATAGCCAGCGACGGCCTCCAGTCCGTGGCCCACCGTGTGACCGAAATTAAGCAGTGCCCGCGGGCCGGACTCCGTTTCGTCGGACGCGACGACCTCCGCCTTGATGGCGCAGCAGCGGGAAATGACGTTGGCCAAGGTTGCGGCATCACGCTTGAGGATGCGGTCCATCTCGCGCTCCAGTCGGCGGAACAACTCGGCGTCGCGAATGACCCCGTATTTGATCACTTCGGCGAGACCCGAGCGGAATTCACGGT
This sequence comes from Verrucomicrobiota bacterium, assembly GCA_025354845.1. Classification (GTDB taxonomy): domain Bacteria; phylum Verrucomicrobiota; class Verrucomicrobiia; order Limisphaerales; family UBA9464; genus CAIVQB01. The sequence goes on from JANXMD010000227.1 coordinate 2,649, forward strand.
CTGGCAGCGGAGTCAGCGTCTCTAGGTCGCAGAGCACCACCTTGGGCTGATGGAACGCCCCAACCAGATTCTTCCCGGCCTTGAGGTTGATGCCCACCTTTCCGCCGACCGAGGAGTCCACCTGCGAAAGCAACGTGGTTGGAACCTGAACAAAGGGCAATCCACGCAGGTAACTGGCGGCCACGAAGCCAGCCAGATCCCCCACCACGCCACCACCAAGCGCAACCAGGAAGGAGCGACGCTCCAGGCGCTTCATGGCGAGCTGATCGTAGCATTCGCCCACGATCTTCAAGCTTTTGGAAGTTTCCCCGGCCGGAACCGTGATCACCGAGGGGACGAATCCAGCCATCTTCAAGGCACGGATAGCGGCGTCGGCAAAGCGCGGCCCGACATTGGAATCGGTGACGATGACACAGCGCTCGCCCAACTTGAGACGGCGGCAGTGATCTCCCAGTTTGGCCAGCAGGCCGTTTCCCACGTGGATGGTGTAGGAACGATCCCCGAGGGGCACCTGAACCGAGCGCATGGATGGAGCCTACGGGAAACTCATCGGGACGAAAAGAGGGAAGCCGTAAGAGTTGCAAGTGCCGATTCGGGCACGTTCCGACCCCAATTCTGCCACCCGGGCTAGATCCGATCCGCCTCACCCAGGTGCCTCTCCTCCACCCGGGAGCCCAGTGGAATCAGGCACAAAAGCCCGCCAATCAGCGCCAGGGACAGAGCGATAGAGCGGTCCGAAATCCACCCCACCACCGGATTCACCAGCACAATAGCCAGGGTCCGCACCATCGAGGCGCAGGACAAAACCGTCGCCCGCTTGTCCGAAGGGATCAGGGTATTGAAGTGGGCCGTATAGACGGTCACCCGGGGTAAACTGAAGGCAAAGGCGATGAAAATCAGGGGCACCACCGCCGGCAGCCAGCGCACCCAAGCCAGCGAAAGCATGGCCATGCCGGCGATGATCGTGCTCCCCACCAACAGCCGACGACGCGATCCCGACCAGCGGATCAGGCGGTCCAACTGGGACAAAAAGGCGATCTGCGCGAGGCACGAACCCGCGTGAACCAGCCCGAAATACTGGAGCGGCATGTGACACGCCTGCAGCAGCGGCTGGAACAGCCAGATGATCGCCCAAGCCAGAGCATTGGTGATCGCCAGGTCGAGGCTGAGCAGGCGAAGCACCGGGTGCGTGAGGAAATAGCGGCCCCCCTCGATCAACACCTGACTGTAGCGCGTCCGCGCCTTCTTCCCTGCATCGGATTCGATGGACACCTCGATTAATCCAAACGACAGCACCCCTACCAGGAGGGTCGGGACCACGTACATGCGCATCGGGGCGGTGACGCTCCACGTGGCGCCGATCCACGCCCCGGCCAACGTACCTAGATTGATTCCGAGAAGTTTGCAGGCTTCAAGACGCCCCAAGATTCGCGTCGCCGCCGTTTCCTCCCCGGCCAGCTTCAGCGTGTCGTACAAAAGGGCCTCATCGGCGCCGGAGTGCAGGGTGAAGGCCACCGCCATGAGGAATTCCGCGATGGCAAACCGGACCCACGACGGGTCGCTCACATAGACCCACGCGCCCGCCGCGGCGACAAATCCGCCCAGAGCGAGCGACACCTTGCGTCCGAGGAAGTCGGCTACCGTGCCGGTGGGCACCTCGAGCAGGAAGCTGCACAGCATGAACCAGGCATTCAGGTAGAACACTTGGGAGAGCTTGAGGCCGCCCCATTGGGTGAAAAACGGCACCATGACCGCCCCGAAAAGATGCCCCCAGAACAGGGTGCGAATCAGGTACAGCAACGGCACGTTGCGCCGGAGCGCGCGACGCGCGAAGTCACCCGAACGCATGGCCACAGCATGGGGGGCGGGATTCATGCTCGGTCACATCAGCGTTCATCCGCGTCCATCTGCGGTTAAAACCTCCCCGAGTTTTCGGAGGCCGCGGGAGCGGATGCGGAAGGCGAGCGCCACGCCGCCCACCAGGAATGCGGTCACCGACCAGGCGGGAGCCATCGGATTGCCCGTGAGCCACTGTCCCAGCGCACTGATCGCCGGTCCCCCGCAGATGCCCATGCCGATCAGCGCTTCGTGAATCCCGCCATCGGCGCCGTGCGAGTCGCTGCCATCCATCGCGTAGTACAGCGACGAATAGTACAGGATCGCCGATGCCCAGCCGAAGGCGATCTGCGCTAGCACCAGCATCCACACCCAGGGCGCGGCCAGGACGCCCACGAATCCCACCAGCAACAACACCAGTCCCGCGAGGAACCAGCCAAAATGGTAGTGCCACCCCGTCCACCACCAGAGCTTCGCAAAGACTGCGGCGCGGACGTAAAACCAGACCGACATCACCAGGCCCGCCTCAGGAACGGTCAGTCCCACGTGGGAGGCGATCCCAGGCACCACGGCCAGGATCGTGTTCGCCGCCATGTAATTCAGCGGATTCGCCGCCCATGCCAGCCGTTGGAAGTACTGCGGACGGATCGACTCGGTGTGAACTGCGGTCGTCGGGGCGATGGCAGGCGCGCGAGCAATCCACGCCTCGTGACGCGCTTTCAACGGCCAGGTGGCGAGGAACTGTCCCGCGTGAATCGCCATGGGCAGCGCGTAGAGACTGACGCGTCCGAAATGCTCATAGATCCACCCTCCCATGGAATAGCCCATCGCCGCCGTGAGGGCCCAGACCACATTGTACATCCCAACCCGATGCGGGAGCCGCTCCGCGGATTCCCGCTCGCTCACCAGCGCCTCCAGCATCGGCCAGGTGAAACAGACCGCGAGCGTCCAGCCGCCCAGCGCCAGGAGCTGTCCCCACAACGCAGGCACCAGCGCGCCAATGCCGATGCTGACCGCGAGTCCAGCAAACCCGACCCGAAGCGACGTGAAGTACCCATGGCGCTGCCCAAACCGGCCGCCATACCACGACCCGACCGTGTAGATGAGCCCATGCACCGCCCCGGTGATCAGGTTTTGCAAATTCCCGAATCCATGGACGTCGCGGAGCAGGAACAACAGGTAATTGAAGAAGAACGCCGTCGAGAAGGAGTTGAGCCCCTCAAGGACGAAGTACCCGGTCTTGGATGGATTCGGACGCATGTCAGGCAAGCCTCCGAACACCCGGAGCATTCAACCGCAGATCAACGCAGATAGACGCAGTGTCACGCCCTGATTTTTGTTTGTCACTTTTTTGGGAGTGCGGTGGGAAGCAAAGCGCCACACCGCTCTCGATACCGCGACCCTGGAAAAAGTCCCAGCCCAAGACCGAACTCCGAACTTCGATCTTCCATCTCCGAATTCACGCTTTCGGCCGGAGCTGCGGGAAGAGAATGACATCGCGGATGCTCTCCTGCCCCAAGAGCATCATGCACAACCGATCGATGCCAATGCCAATGCCACCTGCCGGGGGCATGCCGTGTTCGAGCGCCACCAGGAAGTCTTCATCGAGCTTCTGCTGTTCACCTCCCGCCTGATGTTCCAACGCCTCGCGCTGGGCGATGGGATCATTCTGTTCGGAGTAGCCCGGCGAGATTTCCTGACCATTGATGCAGCACTCAAACACTTCAACCGAGGTGGGATCCTCGGGATCCAACTTCGCGAGCGGCACCAACTGCTTGGGGAGATGCGTGACAAAGGTCGGCTGAATCAGCGTCG
>JANXMD010000254.1 GCA_025354845.1 Verrucomicrobiota bacterium
GCGGTGTAGTCGGCGAGGCGTTTGGTGAGGGTCTCGCGGTCGGGCAGGTCAATGATGCCCAGCGTGCCGTGGAACAGGCTGCCGATGTATTCGCTCAGCGGCGCGGGGAGGTCGCGTCCGGGCTGCGGACCATTGCGGTTCGACCGCGATCCAGCGCCTTTGCCGTTGGCCACCAGGAGATGTTTTCCGTCCGGCGTCACGCGAACCGAGGTCGGGTACCAACCCACCGGGATGAATCCGAGCGACTGGCTGCGGCCCGGCTGCTTGACGTCGAACACCGCCACCGCGTTGATGTTGGCGTTGGCGACAAACAGCAGGGACTCATCGGGCGAGAGGGCGAGGCTGTTGGGGGTTGAGCCCGGGAGGCCGGCCGGCCCGAGTTCTGCGGTGAGTGTCTCGACGGCGCGTCCGGTGGTGGTGTCGAGCACGGAAACCGTATTGCGATTGGCATTGGCGACGAAGAGCAGGCGGCCTGACTTCGTGAGGCGCATTTCGTTGGGATGCTCCTGAGTGGACCAGTGGCCGACGGACTGGTGGGTGGTCACGTCGATGACCTCCACTGCGGCCTGGCCCCAGAGGCTGACGTAAAGGCGGTTCTTGATCGGGTCGAATTCGCATCCGTAGGGAAACGGCGCCTCGCGGTTGCCCAGATCGTCGAGCGCGCGCTGGCGTTTGGTGATGGCTTCCTCGTCGAGGTTCCGCCACGGATCGCTGGTGGAGGCGAGCGGGGCGGGTTCGCGGGGAGCCAGTTGCAGTTCCACCGGTGCGGCCTTGGGATCGACCAGGAAAAGGTCCTGCACTGAATTGCCCAGGAGATTGGCCACGAACAGATGCTGTCCGTCAGCACTGAGGGCGATACCGGAGGGAATTCCGCGGTCCGCGGGGTTTCGTAGCGCGAACTCTTGCGGAGTACCGAGGTAACCGCGGTCGAAGGCGAAGGACTGGATGACCTCGCGTCCCGCGCCGCTCAGGTACAGCCGGCGGCCATCCTTCGAGAAGGTGAGCCCGTAGAAGGACTCCTCAATTCCGATTTTTGACACCACCCTGGCGGCTCGCAGATCCACCACGTGGAGTTCATGCGGCCCATTGCCTGAATGGAGAACCACCGCAAATTGGCCGGCCGGGTGAATGGCAATGTTCACCGGGAAGTCGCCGAGAGGGATCTGCTTGCCGACCGGGTCGAGCACCCATTGGTTGGGAAGCTGGACGCCCCCATTGGTGCGGGGTCCCGGCCAGGATGTTTCGCTGGGCGGACGCCCGAGGGCGGTGCCACCCGGAGGCGTCTGTACCGCGCAGCCAGCGATCACGAGGGCGACCAGAGACAGGCTGGGGAGCAGTCGATGGGGAAACATGATGGGGGGAAGGTTGCGGCGTCCCGTTGGCGGGCCTCAAGTCCCGTCTTGGTGAAAACCGGGTGAATGTCGGCACCCCCCCGGCGTCAGGGTTGGGTCGATTCCCCCGGAATCCGCGCTTCCCGAACGGTCGGCGGCTTCCGTAAGCTCACGCCCATCGCCATGCAACTGTTCAAGTCCAAACTCCTCTACGCCGTCTCTTTCGCGGGCGCCCTCCTGGCGCGCGCGGAGGCTCCGGCACGCCTCGAGTTGAAATCCGAGGATCACGTCGTCCTGATCGGCAACGCCCTTGCCGATCGCATGCAGCACTCCGGCTGGTTCGAGACCCTCGTTCAGGCCCGGTTTGCCGATCAAAAACTGGTGGTCCGCAACCTGGCCGTCGCTGGCGACGAGGTCGCGTTCCGTCATCGGTCCGAAAACTTCGGCTCCCCCGACGACTGGATGAAGCGCACGGGCGCCAACGTCGTGCTCGCTTTCTTTGGCTTCAATGAGGCGATGAAGGGACCCGAGGGGCTGGACAAATTTCGGGCTGATCTCGACAAGGAGCTGAAGCACCTCAAGTCGACCGATTTTTCCGGCCATGGCGTCCCGCGGGTGGTGCTCGTCTCGCCGGTTGCCAATGAGCGCCATCAGGACCGCAACTTTCCCGACCCGACTGCCAATAATCGGAACTTGGAGCTGTATACTGCTGCCATGGCCGAGGTGGCCAAGGCGAACGACGTGCAGTTCGCGGATCTCTTCCATCCCTCGTTAAAGCTCTTCACCGACGCGGCAGCGCGTGGAAAATCGCTGACCGTCAATGGCCTCTACCTCACCGAGGAGGGCGACAAGCAGCTCGCGCCCGTGTTGTTCAACGCGTTGTTCAAGGAGCGGGCTCCCGGGGGCAATCGCGAGAAGCTGCGCGTCGCGATCAACGACAAGAACGCCCAATGGCATGCGCGGTACCGCACCATGGACGGCTACAATGTGTATGGCGGCCGTTCGGCGCTGGCCTACCAACCCGACAAGGGCGGGTTCATCAGCGACCGCAGTGCGCCGGCGCCGTATGTGTCCAATTACAAGGTGATGCAGGAGGAAATGAGCCAGCGTGACGTGCTCACGGCAAACCGCGACAAGCACGTGTGGTCGTTGGCCAAGGGTAAAGATCAGGAGATCGATGATTCGAACCTCCCCGCGGTCACGTCGGTTACCACCAACAAACGCGGTGAAAAGGCCGACGGTTCTTACAAGTTCCTGACCGGCGAAGAGGCCATCTCCAAGATGACCGTCCACTCCGGAATGAAGGTGAATCTCTTCGCCAGTGAAGAGCAGTTCCCTGAGCTGGCGAACCCGGTGCAGATGGCCTGGGACGCCAAGGGCCGCCTCTGGGTCGCGGCCTGGCCGAACTATCCCGAGCGCACGCCGGATTCCAAAGTGGGTGATAGCCTGCTCATTTTCGAGGATACCGACGGCGATGGGCGGGCCGACAAGGTCACGCACTTCATCGATGATTTGAACTGCCCCATCGGCTTCCAGTTCTACAAGGATGGCGTGCTGGTGATGCAGGCGCCCGATCTGTGGTACGTGCGCGACACCGATGGCGATGGCAAGGCGGACACCAAGGAGCGCATCCTAATGGGTATGGATTCGGCAGATTCGCACCATACAGCGAATGCCATCTGCCTCGACCCGGGCGGCTCAATCTACCTGAGCGACGGCGTCTTCCATCGCACCCAGGTGGAGACCTTCCACGGTGCCGTTCGCAACAACGACGGTTCGATCTATCGCTTCGAGCCGCGCACCGGGGAATTCAGCCGCTATGCTCCCTACGGATTTGCCAATCCCCACGGGCGCGTGTTTGACCGTTGGGGCAATGACATCGTCACCGACGCCACCGGCAACGCGAATTACTTCGGTGCCGCCTTCTCCGGCAACATCGACTATCCGGCCTCCCACTCTGGAATGAAGGAGTTCTGGAACCGGCCGTCGCGCCCGTGCCCTGGCACCGGAATCCTGAGCAGCCGTCACTTCCCCGAGGAATTTCAGGACAATTTCATCAACCTGAACGTTATCAGCTTCCAGGGCGCGTTCCGGGTCAAGGTCAGCGAGGAGGGATCGGGCATCAAGGGCGAGACCCTCGAAAACCTGATCTCCTCGACCGATCCGAACTTCCGTCCCTCGGCCATTTCGGTCGGACCCGACGGGGCCCTGTACTTCACCGACTGGCATAAGCCGCTGATCGGCCACATGCAGCACCATCTGCGTGACCCCAACCGCGACAAGACACACGGCCGCATCTACCGCATCACCTATCCCGGCCGTCCCTTGCTCAAGCCCGCGAAGATCGCCGGCCAGCCGATCGAAGCCCTGTTGGAATTGCTGAAGGCGCCCGAGAACAACACCCGTGAGCTGGCGAAAGTTGAGCTCGGCCGCTTTGACAGCGCCAAGGTGACCAAGGCGGCGATCAAGTGGAGCGCCTCGCTCGACAAGAATGATCCCGACTACGAGCACCAAATGATGGAAGCCCTGTGGGTTCATCAGTGGCACAACGTGGTAAACGTCGAACTGCTGCAGCGCCTGTTGAAGTCGCCCGACCACCGCGCCCGCGCCGCCGCGGCTCGTGTGCTGTGCTACTGGCGCGATCGGGTTCCTGACGCGCTTGGCCTGTTCGAGCAGTTGGCGGGTGATGAGCATCCCCGTGTCCGCCTCGAGGCCGTCCGCGCCGCGAGCTTCTTCAACACGGTCAAAGCCGTGGACGTTGCCCTGGCCATTCTGCGACTCCCGACCGATTACTACCTCGACTACACCCTCAAGGAGACCCTGCGTCAGCTCGATCCGATCTGGCGCAAGGCGCTTGCTGCTGGGGATCCGGTGGCAGCCGGAAATCCCGCCGGTCAACGTCGCCTGATTGGCAGCCTCTCCGCCGCCGACATGCAAAAGCTTCCCAAGTCCGCGGCGGTGTTGGAGACGATCCTCATCCGTGCCGAAACCCTCGATGCGGACCGCACCCAAGCGCTCGACGCCCTCGCGAAGGCGCGTCAACAGAAGCGTGCAGCCGTCGTGGTCACTGCGTTGGAAAATGGCGGTTCCGCCCCGGTGGCTCGTTTGCTCCCCTGGCAGGATGGTAAGGAGCTGAAGGCCGAACGCATCCGCGTCGAGGCGCTCGCCACCAAGGGTTCGTCGGCCGAGATCCGCTCCGCGGCCTGGGCTGCGCTGGCGGTTGCGGATGATGGATTCGACATCGCTTGGGCGACGGCGTCCAAGTCCTCAGCCGGACTGGCCGATCTCATGAACGGCATTCCGATGCTGCTCGATCCGGATTTCCGCGCCAAGGCGGCGGGCCGGGTGCGTCCGTTGGTGTCGCAACCGGGTGCCGATGGCGCGCTGGTTCGTGCGGCGATTCGCGCCCTGGTAAGCTTCCCCGGGGATTCAAAGGGGGTCTTCACCGCGCTCTCGGGTCTGATCAGCCAGGGACAGGAAGTCGCCACTGCTGCCCGGGGATTGCGCACGGTGCCGCGTGCCGACTGGCCAAAGTCTGAGGCCAGCGTCGCCGCCCGCGCCCTCGTGGCTTGGGCGAAGCAGGTGCCGGTCTCGGGCCGCACCGCGCAGGACTACGTGGAAACGGTCCAGTTTGCCGGCGACCTCGCTGGCACGCTGGATCCCGCCGATGCCGCCGCGCTTCGTGCTGAACTGAAAGCGTTCCGCGTTCCGGTGTTCGTCATTCGCACCGTGCGTGAGCAATTGCGCTTCGACACCCCGCGTCTCGTCGTGGAGGCCGGCAAATCCTATGAGCTCATCATCGAGAACGGCGACTTTATGCCCCACAACCTTGTGGTGGTGAAGCCCGGTTCGCGCGAGGCCATCGGCAACGCCACCGCCACCATGAAGCCGGACGAGCGCGATGGCCGTGGCCGCCCGTACGTGCCGCGCGGGAATGCAAACATCCTCGCCGCTACCCAACTGCTGGAGGCCGGACAGAAGGAGACGCTCAAGCTCACCGCCCCCGCGGTGGAAGGGACCCAGGAATTCGTCTGCACCTTCCCGGGTCACTTCACGCTGATGTGGGGCACGATCGTCGTCACCCAGGATGTTGATGCCTACCTGGCCGCTCATCCCGATGCGCCTCCCGGCAGCTCCGGTGCCGGCGGCAAGTTGCCGGTAGCTGGCGAGTGAGTGTCGATTGCTGACCCTGCGTTAATTCAACCCCTCCGGATTCATGCCGGAGGGGTTTTTGTTGCGGCAAGGCGCATGGAATCGTGGGCCATGCGTTGACTCGTGATTCCTGACGTTGCACCAGGCTGTTCCCTCGGACAGGTTGCGAAACCATTTCCCGACGGGTTTCGAACTTGCAGTGTTACCGCCACCGACCGTCGCCTCAGAAACGGTGTACTATGCGATTCGCGAAACGCTTTCGATCCATTTGGGTATTTGCTGTTCTGACGTTGGGGATCGGGTCCTGCCTCCGGGGCGGTGCCCAAACGTTGGCACCCGCCGAGGTGGGCACGGTCGTGAACGGATTCCAGGATGACTTTGCCGGAACGGCGCTTTCGACCGCGTGGCTCGCTTCCGGAAGTGCGAGCGATGTGTATTCGGTTTCCGGTGGCGTGCTTCACGTCACTACGGCCAGCGGGGATCCGAATCATCTTCTCTACAATGGTGCCAAGTACGATGGGACTACCCAGGAGGTGCTCGCCCGGGTTCGGATGCTGCGGTTTGGCACCGGGGATGCGGCGCGCGGCGGTGTGGGGGTCGCGGTTGATCCCACCTCGGGGGGCGGGATCAATTATCACTTCCGGGACGGGGCGCTTGATGGCTTGAGCGGCCGTCATACGGCGTTTCTCGACGATTCACGGGCCTGGGGGCCGGGTTACGCCTTCGCGTGGCAGCTTAACACCTGGTATTGGATGCGTCTGCGCCAGGAGCCGAATGCCGCGTCGCAGGGCGGTGCGAAGGATGTCTTCGCCAAGATCTGGGCTGCCGACGGCAACACGCTGGAGCCCGCGGGCTGGCAGACCTGGGACTACGTGCCGAGCCGCAGTGTTCGCAGCGGACTCGCCGGAATCACCGCCGGCAGTTCCAGCGGCACCTCGGAATTCGACGTCGACTACCTGCTGATCAAGGCGGCCGGACTCCCCGCCATCACCGTCGCACCGGCTGCGTTTCCGATCTTTCATCCGGGTCCGGTGGTTCTGACCAACCAGCCGGCGACTCTCACCGTGCCGGCCTGTTCATCCGCGGTGTTCAAGGTTGGCTACGACGGCACGCCGCCGCACCAACTGCAATGGTTCCGCGACGGCAAGGCGATTCCCGGCGCCACCAATGCCACGCTCACACTTGATTCCGTGAGCCCCGCCGATGACGGCGCTGGGTTCACGGTAACGGTTCGGAATGTGGATGCCGGGACGCCGCATCTGGTCACCAGTGACAGCGCCACGCTTCGGGTTCGGATTGACCCAATTCCGCCGGAATTGGTCCGCGTTCAGAACGTGGGCGGTCTCTCCGCGGTTCTTTTGGTGTTCTCCAAGCCCGTGGCTGTGGGCGCCGCAATCCAGAGTGCGAACTATCGGATCACGCGGGGTGACCAGGAGCTCCCGGTCGAGTCCGCGGTGATTTCCTCGGACGGCAGGGAGGTGTTGCTCATGACTCAACCTCAGGTGGAAGGCTCGACCTACACGCTGACGCTGAATCACCTGGTCGATGCGTGCACCGGCACCGTCGCTATGGCTACCGACACGAGGGCCACGTTTCAGGCGATGGTTTATGCACCGATCGACATCGGTGCGCCGGCGGTGAGCGGTGCGTTGATTCCGGTCGCAGGGGGCTACGACGTTCGGGGTGGGGGTGGCGGCGTGGTGGGTGGCAGCGATCAATTCCAATTCAGCTCGCAACCGCGCACCGGAAACTTCGACGTCCGGGTCCAGGTATCTCAACTCGCCGGTCCGGACGCCTGGAGCGAGGCGGGCCTGATGGTGCGGGATGGAACCAATCCCGGCGGCCGCTTCGCCTCGGTGCTGGCGACGCCCTCCGTGAGCGGGGCGTTGTTCAAGTCGCGCACGACGGACGGCGGCGTGCTGGTTCAGAGCGGTTCGTATCCGGTCAACTACCCGGATACCTGGCTCCGTCTTCAGCGGGTCGGCAACACGTTCACTGGGTATGCGTCGCGCGATGGCCGCGCGTGGTCGGTGCTCGGAACGGTCAACCTGGTCCTGCCGTCGCAGGTCGCCCTCGGGTTCGCGGTGGCGGCGCACGCTTCAAGCGGATCGGCACTGGCCTCGTTTCGGCAGTTTTCCGACGTCGCGCTGGCAACCCTGGAAGCTGCGCCGCCTTCCCTGGAGCCGCTGGGACAGAGCACGCGGAAGACCGGGGTGATCTTCTCGGAAATCATGTACCACCCCGGGGCGCACCCAGGATTTCCGGGCGTCGATCCCGGACAGCCGTTCACCAACCGCCTGGAGTTCATTGAGCTCTTCAACACCCAGGGGACTCCCGAGGACTTGAGCGGCTACCGCATCGACGGCGATATCCACTTTACCTTCCCGGCCGGATCCGTGTTGCCGGGCGGCGGATTTCTGGTGGTCGCACGATCGCCATCCGACCTCCAGCGCGTGTATTCGCTCCCCTCGGTCCTGGGTCCGTACACGGGGGCTCTGCCGAACAGCTCGGGTCGTGTCCAACTGCGGAATCCGATCGGGGCGGTGTTTCTGGAGGTGACTTACGACAGTCAACCACCGTGGCCGGTCGCTGCGGACGGGGGTGGCCATTCGCTGGTCCTGTCGCATCCCTCGTACGGCGAGAAGGACGTTCGCGCCTGGACTGCCAGCGACGCCGTGGGTGGTTCTCCCGGTCGGCTGGATTCGGCGGGAGTCGAACCGCTCCGGCCTCTGCTCTTCAACGAACTGGTGGCGCACTCGGAAGCCGGTCCGGGAGATTTTGTAGAGCTTTTCAATCATTCCGCGACGCCTCTGGATGTTTCGGGATGCGTGCTCAGCGATCATCCGGACACCGATGGCTACCGTATCCCTGCCGGGACGACGATTCCTGCGCGGGGATTTCTTTCTTTGGATCAGGCGCGGCTCGGGTTTGAG
>JANXMD010000266.1 GCA_025354845.1 Verrucomicrobiota bacterium
GCCAGTTGAAGCTGCTTGAGATTATTTACGCAGGCGATGCCCTGTGCCTTGGTCTTTGCCTTGGCCAGCGCCGGAAGAAGCATCCCCGCCAGGATGGCGATGATGGCGATGACAACGAGGAGTTCGATCAGCGTGAAGCCACGCCGCGTGGGTCGAAGAGGGAAAGTCATGGCGGGAACAGGAGCCTTCCTTTGAGAAACCACAGTCCGTCTAGAAAGCCCACAACGAAAATGCCGTTTCGCACCCTTCCGGTTGGCCCTCTCTTGCCAACCTCCTCCAGCTCAGATAGGGACTCACCTCGGTGAACATTGATCGATACCTCCGGTGCGCCTGCTTCTGGCTCGGATTTCTCGCACGGGTCTGCGCGGCGGAACCGGCCTCGAAATCCCCAGGATCCTCGCCACCGGCGCTGATCGCCCCTGCGGCTTCCGTTGGCACCGGATTGCTTCTTCAACCCCCGCTGGATCTCGCCTGGTTTACCCACGAGATGTTTGTAACGAATGCATCCTCGGTGGGAACAAACCGCATCCATCGCCCCTGGACCTCGCCCGTGGTTACCCTCCCGGCCCATCGGCGGTCCGGGGTGAACGGACTGAAGGAGGAGGAGGTGAAGGCGTACATGATGGATGCACGACGCCGATTTGACGCCGGCGAAGCGGTCCCGTTGTCAGACGCAGGATTGATCAGCACCCAGGAGGATGTCGTTCGGCGGCCGATGCTCAACCACATCGCCGCGTTTTCCAATGCCGTCGTCCGCGTCTACCTGTTGGTCCAAAAAACCTCCACTGACAAAGGGTGGTCGTATTTCTCAATTGTGCAGGATCTCACGGTAAACCCAGCGGTTGACTACTACGCCGAGGTCAGGCAGACGGGGCCCAAGCTCGAGGGGACGAGCTGCTACAAGTGTCACTCCTCGGGGCCTCTGGCGATCCATCCCGCGCGCGAAGACTTGGTGCTCGACGCACCGCTTGCGGCGGCGATTGGACGGCACATCGCAAGTCAGCCCCGCTCGATCTTCCATTTCCCGGCGGACAGCCCTGCGCCGGAGCGCGGCGAGGTTCTGGCGTTGAAGTTTTGCTCCCGGTGCCACTCGAGCGATCCCGACGCCGATCGCGATGCCCTCTACCAGGTTCAATCCCATCCCATCCGCATTCTGGTCGACTTCGGCTACATGCCACCCGATCGCCGACTGAAGCCCGAGGAGATTGTCGCGCTCAAGGCGTGGCTCGACCGGAAGCAGTGAGAGCGTCTATGGGTAATTGCTGCGGGCCTCTTCCCGGACGCCGATGATCCCGATAATGGTTTGCAGGGACTCGGGCAGACGCTCGGAATCGTAGATGCGCGTCACCCAATTGGTTCCCGACCGAAAGCTCGTAATCACTGCCCGGTGAATGGGCGGGGGTGCGGGTTCTGCGGGCATCCGCTTGATGGCGACGGAAAGCTTCTCCATTTCCACCGGGGTCAATTTGCGTCCATGAGACGCCTGCACAAAAAAATCACTAATTCGCACGTCCACCTCATTGCCGGCGGAATTCACCATGTATTGGAGCGCAAAGCGTCCGTTCAACGGGAAGGTCGAATAGGTCAAAACGTTGGTTCCCAGGATCCTGGCTTCGCCCCGGGACTGGGCTGCGATGAAAAGACGCATCCCCGGCGGAACCGGGTAGGTCTCCAGTGACGAACGCCCTCCGTCCCCGGAGATACCCGCGACCGAGAGAAGCAGTCCGGCAAGAATTGGAAGGATCTTCGTTTTCATCAGGCCATGCGGATTCCCCGCAACCGCGAGAGTGCCGTGTCCCGGAAGAGGGAATGTATAGGCGTCTTCGGGAGTTTCCGACATTACTCAACCGTCGACCGCAATGCAACGGCATCGTCGCCAGAGGCGAATCGCGGCGCGCAGCCGTTCGTTCCATTGACTCCCCTTCCGTGTCCTGCAAGAACCTGACGCATGCACCGTCGCCTCACCCGCCTGGCCCTCCTCCTTCTCGTCGGCGGCGTCCTTCACGCCGAGTCCCGTGTGGTTCACTCGTTCCAGAAGCTCCACCTGGACGGCTATTACTGGAGCGAGGGTGCGACCTTTGGCGACCTCAACCGGGATGGAAAACCCGATGCGATCTCCGGCCCGTATTGGT
>JANXMD010000293.1 GCA_025354845.1 Verrucomicrobiota bacterium
CGGCGATCCGGGCATCCGATTTTCCGGCGCCGGGACCGAGCGAGTCGAGGATCAGCTTTCCCGCCGTTTTCCCAAGGCGAGGTTGCGTCGGATGGACTCTGACACGCTGAAGCGCAAAGAGGACTATCGCACCGTACTGAATGACTTCCGCACTGGGAAAATTGATATCCTCGTTGGCACGCAGATGATCGCCAAGGGGCTGCATTTTCCCAACGTGACCCTGGTGGGCATCATTCACGCCGACCTGTCCCTGCATCTACCGGATTTCCGAGCCGGCGAGCGGACCTTTCAATTGTTGACCCAGGTCAGTGGACGCGCCGGCCGCGGTGACGTGGAGGGCGAGGTGATCGTGCAAACCTTCACGCCGTTCCATCCCGCGATCCAATTCGCGCGGCGTCATGACTTTCTCGGGTTCTACGACCAGGAAACGGAATTCCGTCAGCAGTTGGGCTATCCCCCGTTTAATCGCGTGGCATTGCTCACGCTGAGAGGACGCAATGAGGACAAGGTGAAGTTTGGTGCCGAGCACGTCCGGAAGTGGCTGGACGAAAAACTTCCCTCGTGGCCGGGGACCGTGATTGCCGGACCCGCGCCGGCTCCCTTGGCCAAGGCGGAATCGTATTATCGATACCAGTTGATGCTCCGCTCGCCGCGCATGACCAAGCTGAGTCGCGATCTTATGTCGCTCCATGAGGAGCTCACGCTGCCGGAGGACCTTCGGCTGACGATCGACATCGATCCCGCGAGTCTGCTCTGACGTGGTAGCCGTAGAGGGATGGAGGCGGATCCTCGGATGGAAGGCTCCCAAGGCGATGGGCTCCGAACGGTCCCGGAGTGTGGCAGTCCTCTGCCGCTCTGGCTGGGAGCGGGACGCGGAAGTACGCGGCGCTTGGTCCCGCACGGGGTTCGCGAGTCGAGAGCGCGAGAGGACTCACGCACTCCAGGACGCTGTCGCGCTTGTCGGAGATTTAGCCGGAAATTCTCCGGTGGGGCCGAGTTGCCGCTCGGTCCTCACTTCGTCTCCTTCTTCCCGGGCGAAGCGGACGTTCACGGAGGCAATGCATCGGTCTATCGAGGGAGGGGATCCGCCTCCTTCCGTCGTCGGCTACAAAACCTTGGCGCCTCTGCGGTGAATCCTTTCTGCGAAAAACAAAACGCCGCCCGCAGACTGCGGACGGCGTTCCAAGGAAACCGAGTTTAGATCCGAGGATCAGAACTTGTAGGTCACGCCCGCGGTGAGGGTCAGGTCGTTCTTCTTGCGGAAGACGACTGGCAGCACGTCGTACGGAGCGGGCTTGCTGCGGTAGGTGTCGCGCAGCGTGATGTTCAACGCGAGCGAGGTGGTGATATCCGCCTCCACCTTGACCGAGGCATTCGCCACGTAATTGCCGAACCGATCGATCTGCGGGAGGTATTCCAGATCCTGGAAGAGGCGGGCGTGCTCGGTGATGTTCCACTTGAACGCTTCAGCGACGCGCAGGGTGACGTAGTTCTTCTCCGGGAGGCCCTTGAGCTTTTCAAAGACGAAGCCGGGACCGACTTCAGCCTTCAGCTCCATGGCTTTTTCACGGATCAGATAATAACCGAGACCCGGCGCGAGGGTAAAGCGGTGGTCTACACCGGCAACTTTGTCCTGACGCGCATCGGCCTTGGCGAGGAAGTAGCCGCGATCCTCCCAAACGAGGCGGTTGTATTGCAGGCCGGCGCCGTAGCTCTGCGCGGTGGTGGTTTTGGACTCCACAATGGCCGTGTGGGCCCCGTTGGGCGCGAACGTGGTGGTCTGGCCGTAGTTCACGTCGGCGTTGCCGGTGAGCTCGTTCTTGTCCCACTTCTTCACCGACAGAATGCCGGAATTGACGATGAAGTTTTTGGAGTTGCCGGAGCTGAGTCCGAGGTTGGCGTTGGCCGAGGTTTCCCACGAGCTTTTCGGGGCATCCTCCGCGACAACGACGGTGGTGGCGGCCGCCGCGAGGACGGCCAACGACAGAGTTTTGGTGTGTGTTTGCATACTGAGAGCCCGCGTTAATGCGCAAAGCCTCAAGGGAAGGCAATGCCGTTTTTTAGGCACTGCGGGCGCCCCATTTTTCCAACACCGATTACTTGCCGCCGCGCACATTCCACCATTCCCGTATCGCGCAAAACAGGTGCCCCTCCTCGGCGTAACCGGGGCCGTAGACGTACTTCAAGGGCACCGCGAGTACATGTCCGCGCAACGAGACATTGAGGTAGAAATCAAACCAGGGATCGCCCGGCTGTTTGTCGTCGAATTGCCCCATCAGTCCCTTCTGGAAATAGCTCCGTTGCATCGGCGCGTTGCAAAGCACCGGCGAGAGGTAGAGCGCGGCCACCAAGCGCTCCTGGTCGTTGATGGCAAAGAAATCCTCCTTGCTGGCGTTCTTGACCCGAAGCGGAAGGCCCACGCATTCACGGGCTCCGTACCACGCCACCGCCCAGGGCAAATCGCTCATCACCAGGGAATCCTCCGGCACGGTACCAATCAGATCGCGAAGGATGTCGGGACGGTACGGCGGATCGACCATCGGCAGATGGCGACGTGGAATCTGGTTGGCGATCGACAAGCCCGCAGAGCCCAGGGCGAACAGCAATGGCAGGCACAACGACATCACCGCCAGGCCCGCGACAAGCGACTTCATCAGCGGGAACGGATACTCCAGAGCATCCAACAACGTGTGCAGCAAACCCGCGCCAAACAGGAACAACACCGGGGCGACCAGCACCAGGAGGTTCTCTGAATTGACCTCCGGATTGAGCGTGGAGAGGTGGGTGCGTCCCAACGCCTGGGCCAGGAACAGCACCGCCAGGCTGCCGGCGGCAAAGAAGCGCACTCGGCTGAGCGCCGGATTGCGGAAGGGCAACAGCAGGCTCACCAGGAAGAAGCCCGACAACCAGCTGCCTCCGAGTCGGGGAAGTTCATCCTGGAACTGATGGATGGCGTTGTTGATGGCCTTGCCAGCCACTTCGCCGAGCGCGACCGACGTGACGTTGGGAGCAAGCGATCGGGTCAGACGATCGTCAGGAAACGTGTCGGTACCGGCAAACAACGCGTAGGTCGCCGTGCCGAACGGCACGCCCGACAGGCGCCAGTTCCGGATCGACCACGGCGTGACCAGGAGCACGAAGACCGCGAGCAAGGCCGCCAGCGAGAGCCAGCGTCGCGTTCCAGCAAACACCGCGACAAACGCCGCCGCCGGAAGGACCAACCACCCCGCGGAGTAGCGCGTGAGGCACATCAAGGCGAGCAGCCCCCCCACCATCGCGGAGAGCAAAACCGGTCCCAGCCGCGCCGGGAGCGCGTCCGGACGCGACCTCGCTTCAAGCGACACCAGCAGCCGCACCACCAGCAGCAACAGCGACATCAGCAGCAGCGTGGACAATCCCGAATAGGCGAACCGCCACATCAGGTCGGTGCCGCAGGCGATGACTGCGGCGAGCCCCCCCACCACCGGGTCGAACAGGCGGCATCCGAGGCGATACACTTGGAACACCACGACCAGCAGCAGTCCGATGTTCATCCAACTGATCGCCTCCTCGGCAGGAATGCGGTGAATCGGTGCCGGCGCGGGCGCTCCCGCGTAACGGGTTCCCGCGGGCAGGAGCTTGAACAGGATCGCTTCCAAAACCGGGAACACCGGAGCGTTCTCCAAATCGGGATGGTGCAGAACCGGGAGCACCGATCCCGAGCGCCCATGCGCCCGATCCGCTTCCTGGCGCAGGTGCACGCTCAAGGGGCGGATATTCCACGTGGTGAAGCCGCGTCCCTCAGCGAGATTTCGGGCCACCTGCGCCTGATCCATGGCTTCAGGAGCGGAAAAGTTTCGCGCCTCAACAAAGTGAAAAACCACGATCACTACGCCGAGAATCACCGCCAGCAGGAAGCGCTCGAGCCAAAGCTGGCCGCCGCCCTCCTCGAGGAAGTGGATCCAGGTTTGAATGCCTTTCGGTGTTTCGCTGGTCATGATTGCGTCAACTCAAAGTGCCTCAGCACCGGTCGTAGGGGAAGCCGTGTGTTTAGGAGCGCGGGAAGGGTTGAAATGTTCAATTTCACTACGCAAGGCGGGGTCCCGAGCGCCTTCGACGCACCTGGCTCGGCGGACGCCTCGCCCTACCATTCGTGTCTCCGATCTCCCATCTGCGATCTGCGATCTTCGATTTCAAAACCCGTCGAGATGGAACTCATGGAGACGGCGATGCAGCGTGCGCCGGCTCATGCCGAGTTTCTTCGCGGCCTCGGTGCGGTTGCCCTTGCATTCCTGGAGCGCGTGGATGAGCAGTTGCTTCTCCGCCTCCTTCACCGAAACCGACCCGTTGGCGATTTTCTGTCTCGTCTCCTCACCGGTCGTCACGGCTTCTGGCGTACGCACCGAGACGGGAAGATCCTTTGGCAGCACCTGGTCGCCGCGGCACAGCACGACCGCGTGTTCCACCGCCGCGCGGAGTTCGCGAACATTTCCGGGCCAGCGATAGGCGAGCATCAATTCCAGAGCTTCGGTGCTGAAGGCCTTCACCGGCTTTCCGTTTTCCGAAGCGAATTCTTTCAGGAAGGCCTGGGCCAGCGCTGGGATGTCCACCACGCGATCGCGCAACGGAGGCAGCTGGATGGGCACCACCGCCAGACGGTAGTAGAGATCTTCTCGGAACTTGCCCGCCTTCACCAGTGCCTGAAGGTCCTTGTTGGTGGCGGTGATCAGCCGCACGTCGGCGGTCATGGTCTTGCTCGATCCCAACCGTTCGAAGGTCCGCTCGCCCAGGAAGCGCAGCAGCTTCACCTGCGTCGTGGCGTCGATCTCACCGATCTCGTCGAGGAACAGCGTCCCCCCCTGCGCCTGTTCGATTCGGCCGAGGCGTCGCTCGTGGGCGCCAGTGAAGGCGCCCTTTTCGTGACCGAAAAGTTCCCCCTCCAGCAGCGTGGCCGGCAGGGCGGCGCAGTTCACCGTGATCATCGGGCCGCGCGCCCGGGTGCTGTTCTGGTGAATCGCCTTCGCCACCAGCTCCTTTCCGGTGCCGCTCTCGCCGGTGACGAGTACCGTGGCCTTGGTCGGGGCAACGGCCTGGATGGTGTCGAACACCTCCCTCATCGACGGCGCCTCGCCCAGCAGATTGCGCACGCCAAACTTCTGGTCCAGCCGCTGATGCAGTTGAGTGTTCTCCACCTCCAGCGTCTGGCGTTTCAAGGCGCGCTGGATTCGCAGCTCCAGCTCGTCGATCTGCATCTTCCCCTTCGGAATGTAGTCGTCCGCCCCCTGCTTCATCGCCTCGACCGCGAGCTCCTCGGAGCCATAGGCGGTCATCAGGATGCACACCGGCGGCTTGTTCAGCGACTTGGCGCGATGGATGAGCTTGAGGCCATCCTCGCCCGCCATGCGGAGATCGGTGAGGAGGACGTCGAAGGATTCGCGCTCCAACAACTGCCATGCGGTCGTGGCATCCTCGGCCACGTACACGTCAAACTTGTCCTCCAGCGCGGCGCGCAGGCCGTCGCGCGTCGGTTTTTCGTCATCGACGATCAGCAGCGTTGGCGTGGCGTGGGGGGTCATGGCGTCGCAGGTCGCAGGTCGCAAGTAGCAGGTCGCAAGTAGCAGGTAGCTGGTCGTGGAATCAGGGGGCGGGCGATGCGGCGGAGGGGACATCCAACAGCCGCGGCCCCTTCTCGCGCAAGGGCAGCCACAGACGAAAGGTGGTTCCGACCCCAACGCGGCTCTCCAGCTCCACGCGGCCGCCGTGATCGCGCAGGATGCGTTGAACGATCATCAGGCCCAGGCCAGTCCCCTTCTGCTTGGTGGTGTAAAACGGCTCGAAGATCCGATTTAGCTGCTCGCCTGGAATTCCAGATCCGGTGTCGGCCACCGTAATCCACGCTTCATCCGGCGTCGTGCCGGTGGCGAGCGTGAGCGTGCCGCCCTTCGTCATGGCCTGCATCGCATTCTTCACCAAATTCACCAGCACCTGCTTCATTTGCGCCGGATCCAATCGGACGAAAGGGAGGCCACTCGCCAGCTTTTGACGCACGATCAGTTTCCGATTGTCGAGTTCCGGCTGCAGGAGCGCCAGCGTGTCCGCCACCACGTCATTCAACGACCCCGACCGAAACTTCGGTGGCGTCGGCCGCATGGCGGAGAGGAATTCAGTGATGATGTAGTCCAGTCGCGAAATCTCCCCGCGCGCCACCCCGAGATACTCCTGGAGCTTGTCGGCGCGGGCATGGATCGCCGCCGGATCCTCGTCCGCCGCCTGACGCAGGCGTTTCACCTCGCGCTCCATGAGCTGCAGATGAATGTGCAGGGCGTTCAGCGGGTTCCCCAATTCATGCGCCACGCTGGCGGCCAGGAGGGTGAGGGCGTGGACACGTTCGGTTTCGACGGCCTCGGTGGTTTTTTGGCGGGCCTCGGTGGCATCGTGCAGGATCAACGCCACGCCGCTGCTGCCCTCGCCCTCGCCGTCCAGCGGAGCGGCATACAGGCGGAGCAGGCGCGGACGGGGATACGTGACCTCAAATTCATGACGCACCACACCGGGGCCACCACGTCGATCGAGCGACGAAATCTGCGCCCAGTCGAGCTGCGGAATAAACCGGGTGACGGGCTGCCCTTCGGCGTCGTCGAGTCGCACCCCCAACAAGCGGGATACTGACTGGTTGAGGTAGAGAATGTTTGCCGATTCATCCACCACCAGGATGCCGTCCTCGATGGTGTTGAAGACCATTTCCAGGAAGGACCGTTCGCGCGCCAGCCGTTCCACCACGGTTTGAAGCCCCTGGGCATCCAGGCGGCCGATGCGACCGAGGACCTTGTCCAGAAAACTGCTCTTGGACCCGGGCTTGGGTTTCATGGGGAGCGCTGGCGCAACGACGGAAACATGACTGCGGATTTCTGTCCCCAGCCTAGGCGACCGCAGCGCGGGGACAAGTCGAAGGTCGAATCCTTCGGGAGCGTGGCGGCCGAGGGAACCCGGCGAATCCGATTCGAATTTCCACCAAGGGTAGGGCGAATCTCCTGATGAGCCGAGTGGATGGACGCGCTCCACTTCGCCCCTGTTGCGTGCCACGTGCCCTCTACGCACCTCGCTCGGCCGAGCCTCGCGCTACCGGGCGAGGGCGCCCTCGGCACAGGCAAAACGGTCAATGTCCGCGACTCGATCGGAATGAGTCGCTAAAAGTTGGGAGCGGGTCCCGCCCTCAAAACAAACCCCGTTCCAACCCGGAGACATCGTGCAGCCGTACAGCGCATACTGACCTCCTGGAACCAGGTGCCCCGCTTGCCAGACGCCCGCGGGTACCACGTATTGAACGCGATGCTCTGCCGCAGCGTCGGGGCCGAGAACCACGTCCTCACTCGTGCCGTCGGGTCGTAGCAGGATCAGGCGCAGGGGATCCCCGGCGTAGAAGTGCCACACTTCGTCGAAGGTCAGTCGATGAAACAACGAGTGACTCTGCGGATCCTCGCAGTATAACCCGATCATCGCAGTACCCGCCGGCGTGCCCGGCTCGATCTCCTGTTCGGAACGGTAGGTCTGGGCGAACAGCGTCCCCTCGACCGGCAGGGGTTTGAGTCCGTAGCGCTCGATGAGGGAGGCGATGGTGGGGGACATGGGAAAAAATCCGTAATCCGCGATCGGTGATCAGTCAGGAAATGGGGCGCATCGACGGCTCAGTTCCGTGGACTCCGAGTTCAGAGCTCCAAACTCGCGAAAACGGTGTCCACCAAACTCTGTGTGCGTTCGCTGATCCGGATGCTTTCCTGGGCCTCGGCGCCTCGGGGCTCCTGGGTCAGATCGGCGAAGTTCTCCAACATCAGCACGGCCTGTCGCTTCCGGCTCGGCGTCTCCACACGAACGAAGCCTGATGGCGTGGCGAGCCCAGAGCGTTGCGTGAATCCAACGGGACGACTGCAGTCGGGAATCAGGAATCCTCCCGCCCAATCCAGGACGAAGTCGTCCATGGAGATCACCCCTTTCTCACCCAAGAGTTCGAGATCCATCAGGCACGCGCCCACCGTGTACCCCGCATCCCAAGTGCTGGTCAAACCATCGGCAAAGTCGACGACACCTGCTCCCCGGATGAAGCCACCGGTCACCGGATCCTTCTTGGCGACCCCGCGGCTTCGCACGACTGCGGGATGCGACGGCACATATTCCGCGATCGCCCGCATGGAGTACCAGGCCATGTCGCCGATGGCGCCGGTTGGTTCCTTGTCGGGCTGCAGGCGAATGTTGTTGCGATCGGCGGACGGGAAGAAGAACGAGGTGCGGATCGCCTCCAATCGGCCGGTTCGCTCCGCCAATTCGCGGCGAATCTGATGGGTGCGCGGATGGTGCGTGAAATGGGTGGCATCCATGAAGGCGACGCCGTTGGGCGTGCAGGCCGCCGTAATTCGGCGCAGCGAATCAATATTAAGGAAGGGTTTGTCACCGAGTACGTGGCGCCCTTTGTTCGCGGCAGCCACGCAGATCGCCTCCCGCGCCACGGTTGGCGTGGCGACGTAGACGGCATCCACGCCCCCATCGGCGAGAAGGGCCTCCCAGGTCGGGTGAACACGCACTCCGCCATGTCGCGCCGCAAAGTCGGTGGCTGCCTCGACCCGACGACTGGCCACCGCGGCCAGACGAACCCGGTCGGTTTCACGCAATGCGGTGGCGATGACGTCGGCGATGAAGCCGGTTCCGACGATTCCAAGGTTCAGGGGAGTGCTCATGAATTCAGGACGACCCCGTTCCCATATCCCGCAGGTCCGTTCCGCGCAATTTCAGCCTTCAATTTTAGACTTTAGACTTCCTCAGGGCTCGCGTAAGGACGGTTAGGAGCAACGCAATGGACTTCATGCAATACCCGGGGATTCCCGCCCTGAACTCCCTCCCACAGGAGGAGCGCTTCGACCGGTTTCGAAAGGCTCATCAGTGGCTGATGGAGCACGATGCCGAATACCGTCGATGCACGCGACGATTCTGGACGTGGACGATCGCCTCCTTGATTAGCTATGCGCTCACGGTCGCGGCGCTCGGTTGGTCGCTCACCCAAGGCGCCCTTTCCCGCGAGTGGTTTCAAGGAGTTCTTTCGGGACTTTCTGCGCCCTTGTTTCTCGCTGTTTGCTGGCCGGCGATGCGCTACCAGCGTTTCAAATGCAAAGCAGTCCAAAAGGCGCTCGAAGGCGAGGCGCCGAATGGCTGCCAGCCATGAAGCCCAAGGCAAAAGCCGCCCGGAAACCCAAGTCGGGAGACGACGCGGCGATGGCCGCGGCTTACTTGAAACAACTCCCGACGAAGGCACGTTCCGGACTGCGCCAGCTGGGTCGTTCCATTCTCGCCGCCGCACCCGGAGCCGAAATCGCCTTCAGTTACGGCATGCCCGCCTACCGCTTTGAAGGACGGCTCCTGGCCTGGATGGCTGCCTTCACCGAGCACTCCAGCTTTTTCCCGGGGGCGAGTCCGATCCGCGCGCTGGCCACGGAGCTGAAGACCTCGGGCTACAAAACCTCCAAGGGCACGATTCAATTCCCGCACGGCGCCCCGATCCCGGCCGAATTGGTGGCCAAGTTGGTTCAGGTGCGGGTCGACGAAATCCGGAAGGCTGCGACCGCCAGGTCGCGAACTCGGACACCCCGTACCCGCTGATCCGCAGCCCGTTTCGATCTACGGGACTCGTTCCGGTTTTTGCTCGTTGTGGTCGACGTTCTCGAAAAGGATGACCGGGACATGGCGATCCGGGATTCCTCGCCCCCAAACGCCAATTCCCCAGGCGGCGCGTTCTCCTTGCTGGAGCGACTGGGCAACCGACTTCCCGACCCGGTGCTCTTGTTCGTTTTTGCCGCGCTGGCTGTCTGCGTGATGTCCGCGGTGCTGTCGCGGGTGTCCTTTTCAGAACTCGATCCTCGCACGCTGACACGCGACGCGAGCGGGCAGGCTGCCGGCGGGCACCCGCTACAGGTCATCAATCTCCTGTCTCCCGGCCCGGCGGTGCGCTTCCTGTCGCGAATGGTGCGGTCATTCACCGAGTTCCCCCCGTTGGGCGTGGTGCTGGTGGCCATGTTGGGCGTCGGGGTGGCGGAACATTCCGGATTCATCGGGGCCGGATTGAAGTGGCTTCTGGAGGTCACCCCGCGGCGATGGCTTTCGCCCGCCCTGTTGCTCACGGCGATTCTGTCCCACTCAGCGGCGGACTGCGGCTTCGTGCTGGTGGTGCCGATTGGGGGACTGATTTTCGCCGCAGCGGGGCGACATCCCATCGCCGGGGTTTGCTGCGCCTTCGCGGGGGTGAGCGGCGGCTACAGCGCCAGCTTCCTGCCCACCAGCCTCGATCCGCTGCTCCAGAGTTTTACCCAGGAGGCGGCCCGGTTGGTCGCCCCGGCACCCTCGTGCACCCGCTGTGCAATTGGTACTTCACCAGTGTTTCCTCGCTCATGATCATCGGGCTGGCCTGGTGGCTGACCGATCGGTTCATTGAGCCGCGCCTGCAAACGTCTATGCCGTGGAGTCCGGTGGCGACTGGGCCTGCGGACGAGCTGGATCTCGCACGCCCACTCACCTCGACGGAGCGCCATGCCCTGGGTTGGGGAGTGATGTCGGTGTTGGCGATGCTGCTCCTCACCGCCGCAAGCGCGGCGCCCGCCGGGTCCCCCTTTCGCAGCCCAAACGGCGCTCTCACCGCCCCCGGGTCCCCTCTCGTGGACTCGATCGTCCCGCTGCTCTTTCTGGTCGCCCTGGTTCCCGGTGTGGTCTTCGGACGCCTTGCCGGAACGATTCGTTCGCACCGGGATGTAGTCACCGGGATGACCCGTTCCATAGCGACCATGAGTTCCTTCCTGGTGATGGCTTTTGCCGCAGCCCAGTTCACCTACGTGTTCCGGGAATCGAATCTGGGTGCCCTGTTCGCCGTGAAGGGCGCCTCCGCACTCAAGGCCCTGCATCTGCCGGTGCCGGTGATGATTGCTGGTATGGTGCTGCTCTCCACGTCGTTGAATCTCTTCATCGGATCGGCCTCGGCCAAGTGGGCCATCCTGGCCCCAGTGGTCGTTCCGGTGATGATGTCCGCGGGAATTGCGCCCGAGTGGACCCAGGCGGCCTTCCGAGTGGGATCGTCGAGCACCAACGTCATCACCCCGCTCATGACCTACTTTCCGTTGGTGGTCCTGTTCTGCCGTCGGTATCGCGACGACTTTGGTATTGGGACGCTCATCCGGCTCATGATTCCGTATTCCCTGGTCTTTATCGCCGCCTGGACCGGGTTGTTGATTGTCTGGCGGATGGCCGGATGGCCCTTGGGGTTGCAATAGCCGTGAACCTTTCCCCCACGCCATCCGGAGCTCCGTCGCCCCAGCCGCCGCTCATTTCGGCCACGGCGACCACCGTCCATCCCGAACGGACTCCCTTCCATCCCGCCGCCGCTGGCCTGTTGATCGTGGTGGATACTCTGTGGAATTTCGCGGAGTTCGCGGTCATCGACTGGTTTTTCACCATTCCCGCCAGCTTCGTGTCGGTGTTCGGGCCGGTGTATTGGATCCAGCGTCGGTACCATCAGAACACGGTCTCGGTGGCCTTGGCCAAAGCGCTATTTCTTGGTGTGGTCGCAGCCGTGCCGTTTTCTGTCACCGGCACCCCGGTCGGGCTCGCCCTGCTGGCGTGGGCAGGCATCAAGCATCCCTGGAAACGCGGCGGCAGCCCGGTGTGACCCCACCTCTTGCGCCCAACACGCAGCGTTTTCCCGTCGGATCCACCTCCCGATTTCGGCCGGGATCGGATAGCCGACCGGAGCCGGACCGCGCCAAGGCTTGCCCTGTGGCCGGATTTCGAATGAACTCCCCGCCCATGTCTCCAGCGTCCCCTTGCCGCCCGAGGCCCACGGTTGGGCCAGATCGTCGATTAACGAATTGACCATTTGACCCCGTCCGCCCGGACCGTATGATGTCACCCACACAGTCACAGACTCTTGAATGAGGCAATTTCTTGCCATCGCATCGAACGCGTTCATGGAACTGGTCCGGCAGCCAATCTATTTGCTGCTGATGACCAGTTCGGCCTGTTTTTCGGTATTCCTCTCGGTGGTTCCCTACTTCGGATTCGGGGATGATCCGAAACTGGTGAAAGACAGCACGCTTGCCGTCACGCTGTTGTCGGGCCTGCTCACCTCGGTCCTTTGCGCTTCGGCCTCGGTGGGGCAGGAAATCCGATCCGGCACCGCCCTGACGGTTCTGGCCAAGCCGGTCGGCCGCATGACCTTCCTGCTGGCGAAGTACGCAGGCCTGGCGGCCACATTGTTGCTGATCACGTACACCAACATGGTGGCCGCGCTGCTAGCCAGCCGAATGGCCTTCGACGCCTACGGCAATGCCGACACGTTGAGCTTTAGCATTTACCTCACCTTTGGAGGGCTGGCCTTCGGGATTGGGGGATTCTCCAATTTCTTCCTTCGCCGCACTTTTGTCTCGGACGCGACGTTTGCTTTTGTGGCATTGACCACCATCGCCCTCTGGGTCGTGGCTCAGTTTACCGTTCTGGATCGCGCCTTTGACGGTGCGGCGCACATCGACTGGCGACTGGTACCCGCGGGGGTGTTGATCCTGTTTGCTCTCTGGGTGCTGGCAGGTGTGGCGCTCGCGTGCTCCACGCGACTGGAAGTGATTCCTACTCTAGCGGTGTGTACCGCGGTGTTTTTGATCGGACTGATGACCGACTATCTGTTCAAGGGCGCGGCGGATGCGGGCTCCTGGTGGGCACGCGTCAGCTATTCGGTCGTTCCGAACTGGCAGCAGTTCTGGCTCGCCGATGCTTTGGAGGACAAGAAATCGATTCCCTGGTCCTACGTGCTGAAGGCCGCCGGGTACCTGGTGACCTACGTCAGTGCAGCCCTGGCGGTGGCGCTGAGCCTCTTCGAAGACCGGGAGCTTTCCTGATCCGTGCCATGACCGCCGCCGTTTTCCCACCTGCCTCCGACCGTCCCGAGCGACTGCCGGCCGTCCGGCGGACCGCGCCTTTTAGTCCCTTTCCCCTCTGAATGATGGAACGCAACCTGTCCAAGAACGCATTCCTGAATCTCCTCGCCCTGCTGGGCGCCAGTGCGGCACTGCTCGCGCTCGCCCGGTACGAGAAGTCCGCGACGGCGGAAATCGCGGCCGTGCTGGTTGGCATCGGCTTTCTCGTGGCGCTGGTCGGTTGGTTCCAGATGCGCCTGGAGGCCCGCGAAGAGGCTGAACGCCTCGAAGTGGAGGCCCTTTCCCGCAGCCGGAACGATTCCGCCCTGTTCAGCGAATCCGCCGCCGAGACCTTCCCCGCACGGCGCGCCCGCGAGCAGTTCGAACGCTGGCTGGTGCCGGCCTTCACCGCGGTCCTCTTCCTCCTCGAGACCGTGGCCGTGGGGTGGTACCGCAAGGATTTGCTGGCCAATCCCGACCCGATGTCGTCGCCAGATCCCACCCTCGCGCTGGCCGCCTTTTCCAGCATCGGCCTGGTTCTCTTCCTCCTGGGCAAATACTCCGCCCGGTTGGCCCAGCTTGAAGATTCCCGCCTGCTGCGACCCGGTTCGTCCTCGGTTCTGATGGCAGCAGGCATGGCAGCCATTTCTGCCGGCATCGCGGCGGCCGATTGGTTCGGCTTCCCGAAATACGATCTCTACGCGGCGTGGGTGTTGGTGGCGCTGGTGGCGCTGATCGCACTGGAGACTCTGGTCACCCTGGTTTTTGAACGCTTCCGCCCCCGAACCCGCGGCAAGACTCCGCGCATCGTTTACGAAAGTCGCATTGTCGGCCTGTTGGGCCAGAGTGGCGGCTTGTTCAGCACCGCAGCCCATGCGCTGGACTACCAGTTCGGGTTCAAGGTCAGCGAGACCTGGTTCTACAAGTTCCTTGAAGGCGCCATCGCCAAGCTCGTGTTGGTCTGGATCGGCATCCTGGCCGTGTGCTCCTGCTTTGTGGTCATCCAGCCCGGCGAACAGGGCCTGCTCGAACGCTTTGGATCTCCGGTGGGCGACGGCGTCCGCGAGCCCGGCCTCCATTTCAAGCTGCCCTGGCCCATTGATGCCATGGTGCGCCATCCATCCCGCGAACTCCGATCATTCCATGTCGGCTACGTCGCCGACGCCGAGGCCGAGAAGGAGCGCACGCTCTTGTGGACCCGCGCCCACTACAAGGAAGAGTTCAACCTCCTCGTCGCCAGCCGTGAACAGCAGGCCAACCAGGTTGCTGGTGATACCACGGTGCCGATCAACCTGCTCAGCGTGAGCATCCCGGTGCAGTACGTCATTTCCGACCTCCGCGCCTGGGAATACAACCACGCCAACGCCGGCGATTTGCTCGAGCGCATCGCCAATCGCGAGGTGGTCCGCTACATGGCCAGTGTCGACATGGACAAGGTCATGAGCTTTGGCCGCCTGGAGGCCTCGCGCGACCTTCAAAGCGCGATCCAAAAGCACGCCGATGACGCTAAACTGGGCGTTCAAATCATCTTCGTCGGACTTCAGGACATCCATCCTCCGGTCGGCACCAAGCAGGTTCAGGTCGCTGCCGCGTACGAGGAAGTCATCGGTGCTGTTGCCCTGAAGGAGGCCCGAATCCTCGTCGCCGAAGGCTACAGCGCCGAAACGCTGCCGATGGCGGCCGCGAATGCCGCCCGCAAGCTGAACGAAGCCCAAGCCTCCGCGACCCGCAAGACCGCGGTCGCGGCCGGACAGTCGGCCCAATTCGTTCACCAAATGGCCGCCTTCGACGCCGCCCCGAAGGTCTTCCGTCAGCGCAGCTACCTCGACACCTTCGCCAAAGCCGTTGGCCCCGCCCGCAAGCTGGTCATCGGTCCCACCAACACCACCGACGTCGTCATTATCAACCTCGAGGACAAGCTTTCGAAGGATCTCATGGACGTGGGTATCGAAAACCCCGGCCAGAAGAAGTGATCCCCACCAGAGCCTGATCCGACCCGACTCGACCCGAACGCCATCCCTTTCCCAG
Source organism: Verrucomicrobiota bacterium (assembly GCA_025354845.1). Lineage (GTDB taxonomy): Bacteria > Verrucomicrobiota > Verrucomicrobiia > Limisphaerales > UBA9464 > CAIVQB01. The sequence continues at coordinate 14,946 of JANXMD010000293.1, forward strand.
AACGTCCCATGAAGAAAAAGAATCCGCTCACGCTGCTCATCGGTGCGCTGCTGTT
>JANXMD010000032.1 GCA_025354845.1 Verrucomicrobiota bacterium
CGATCCGGAGGACTGTTCGTCTGCCTCGACGCCGCGACAGGGCAGGAACGCTGGCAGAACAACAGCGTCACCAAACTGCAAAAAGGAGCCAGCGTTCACCTGACTCCGAACGGCGCGTCGCTGTTTCTGTATACTGATCAGGGCGACCTGATTCAGGCGCGCCTCTCACCTGCCGGATATACCGAGCTGGGCCGATGTCACTTGATCGACCCCACGTCTCCCTTATTTGAGGGGAAGTTCACCTGGGCAGCCCCCGCGTTTGCCAATCGGAACATCTACGTGAGAAACGATCGAGAACTCCGATGCTTTTCGCTGGCGGCGAAGCGCAGCCATTCGAATTAGGCGTTGTATCGGAACGTGGTCACCCGTCACGTGAGCGGATCGGGTCGCACGTGCGGTACGCGCTGCGTTTCGCCGGGATAGGTCACGAGGGACTGAACGCGAAAACGTGTGTTCCATCGGGTGAGGAAACGGTTCGTGGATCAACAATCGGCCTTGCTATTTCAATTGCCCGGAATTGAGTTCGTCCTCCATGAGTCATCGTCCGTATCGCGGAAAGCTGGCCGCAATCGTTTCCGGAATCGGCCTATCGCTTGCCATCGCCTTCACTCTCGGCGCCGTCGAGCCAGCAGTAGAATCGCCCAAGGATGCGGCGAAGGTGGAGTCCTCCGTCGTCAAAGTATTCTCCACCGCACGGTATCCCGATCTCTACAAACCGTGGACCAAGCAGTCCGCCACCGAGGTGACCGGCACCGGGGTCGTCATTGAGGGGCGACGCATCCTTTCCAATGCCCACGTGGTCAACTACGCCAGTCAGGTGCAGGTGCAGGCAAGTCAGGCGGGTGAAAAAATCGGGGCTACGGTTGAGTTCATCGCGCACGGCATTGACCTCGCCGTGCTCAAGCTCGACGACGAAACATTCTTCGACACACACCCGCCGCTGGCCCGGGCGACCACGTTGCCGGCGATCAAGGACGCTGTGATGGCCTATGGGTTCCCGACGGGGGGCAATGGCCTCTCGATCACGCGCGGAATCGTGTCACGCATCGAATTCGTCCCCTACAAATTCCCGGTCAGTGGACTTCGCATTCAAATCGATGCGGCCATCAATCCAGGGAACAGCGGTGGGCCGGCCGTGGTGGCCGACAAGATGATCGGGCTCGCCTTCAGCCATCTCGGCGGTGCTGAAAAGATCGGCTACATTATTCCGTGCGAGGAAATTGAATTGTTTCTCAACGACATCCGGGACGGCCATTACGATGGCAAACAATGTTTCTTCGAGGAACTGCAAACCCTGGAGAATCCGGCGTTGAGGGGATTCCTCAAGCTGGACAAGTCGGTCAGCGGAATGGTGGTCAACAAGCCTTATAGCGCTGCTTCGGGGTATCCGTTGAAGAAGTGGGACGTGATCACAAAGATCGGTGACATGGCGGTGGACAATCAGGGGATGATTACCATCGGCCCCGATCTGCGTCTTCGATTTGCCTATCAGGTCCAAAAGGTCTCCCAAAATGGCGCTGTCCCCTTGACCGTGGTGCGGGATGGCAAGTCGATCGCAGTGGAGTTGCCGCTGCTCTCCAAATACCCGACGCCATTCGAACAGTTGGAAGGAAGCTATCCGTCCTTTTTTGTTTTCGGTCCGCTTGTCTTCTCCACGGCGTCTGACGAATTGGTCAAGGGGCTGGTCACGAATTTGCGGGCACTGGGTCTCCTTCTCGCCAGAAACAATCCCTTGGCGACCCGGCTCGACAGCGAAGCGGCCTTTGAAGGCGAACGACTGGTGGTCGTCCCGGCTCCACTCTTTCCTCACAAACTTGCCGTGGGTTACGCGAGTCCGGGAATGGAAGTCGTCAAAGCCATCAACGGAACAGCGATCAAAAACCTGGGACATCTCGTCGAGGTGCTGCGGGATTCCAGGGAGGAGTTCATCGTAGTTGAATTTGCCGGCAGGGGCGAAACCCTGGTTTTTCCCCGCAAGGAATTGCTGAAGACGACGGACGAAATCCTAACGGACAACGGAGTTCGGACTCAGGGCTCGCCGGACGTGATGGCCATCTGGAACGCCAAGCCCACCGGTCAATAGCGAGCTCCTACGGCTTGGCTAGTGGCAGAACAAGTCGGTTCTCACTGGTGAAATGGCGCGCAGGATTACGAGCCTTCATTCTCAATTCTCACCGGGGTTCGCACACCCAAGCCGTCTCGAGGGTTTCGGCGGTACCACCGAGATCCCTGACGCCCGCATTCAGCGCCTAGCCTGATCGCTTTGAGCCCTTCGCAAGGATCTCCGTTGCGACCGGCCTTAACCTTGGGAAACGCGCTTGTTTGACGGTTGACGGTGCCTCAGGTCTGCGGTCACTCTGCGGTACAAAGTGAACACCTAAACCTGTGCCGCTGCCATGAGTCTTTCCCCGGACACCACCCAACGACGGAGGCGCCTTTGGACGCGGCCTGCCTGGGGTGCCGCGTTGCTGCTGATCGTGCCCTTGATGGGGAACCTGTATTGGCCGGGCTGGAATTGGGCTCCACGGGGCTTTGTCCTGGTAGGTGGCATCCTCTTCGGGCTGGGGTTGGTGTACGAGCTCGCCAGTCGCAATGCCGCGACGGCGGGGCACCGGGCTGCCGTCGGCATCGCCTTGGGAACAAGTCTGATCCTGGTCTGGGGAAACTTTGTCCAGGCCGCCGATGACGTGAATCCAGCGGGCCTGATATTCCTGTGCGTGCCCCTGTTGGCCATCGCGGGCTCGGTGCTGTCGCGACTTCTCGGACGCGGCATGGCGGGGGCGATGATGGTCACCGCAATGGCGCAAGCCCTGATCCTGGTTGGCGTGCTTGCGGCTCGAAATCCCGAGACGACTCCGTGGACCCCGGCGCTCATGCGGGGCGTGGGAGGAAACGTCATGTGCGTCCTCCTGTACGCCGCCTCCGCCTGGCTCTTCCAGCGGGCCACGCGTGCAGCGTTGACCGAACGCGCCATGACCGTGCCCTGATGCGACCGATCCCGGCTGCGGAATCCCACTTTCCAGTGCCACCTTCAATTCCGATTGCCGCCGAAGACCACGATCTCCGTCGCACCTTTTGACCGACTTTTGTTTGCGTGCTCAAGTGTGAAGCGACGCTTGCGATTCAGGCGTTCCCTCCGAATCCAAACCGTCGCCAGCTCAACGCGAAGCCGGTGTAAACCAGCACCAGCCCTGCGACGCAGCCAAGAAAGGCGAGCACCTGGCCGCCGAGTCCGAGAATCTCGCCCGTGTGCCCGAGTCGTACGATGGCACGGGCACGGTTGCGGCCCTCATCACTCATCCACGACGATTCCTGCACGATCGCGTTTGACGCCTTGTTGAGCGTCACCTTGAACACCGAGGTGCGATGATTTGGCAGGCCCCGATTGATGGTGAACGAGAGGTCGGCCTGAGGTTCGAGCGGCTTCGAAGTGGAAAGCGCAATGGAACGCCAACTCGGAAAATGCTGCCGCACCGTGCGCATCCAGTCGCTCCAGCCCGGCGCGGTCATTCCGGTGGTCGGTGTCGCAATCGACAAGGTCTTCACAGGCTGCGGAGCTGCGAGAAGATGTTCGCTCGCAAACGTCCCCCACCAGAGATTTGCGGCGTTGAAGGACAGCGCGATTCCCGTCGCGGCGATGAAGAGCAGCGGCAGCAGAAACCAGAAGCCCAGCGCGTTGTGCCAGTTCCAGTCACGCGCCTTTCCCTTCACATCGAAGCGCATCGCCATCGAGTTGCGCAGCGCCTTCCAGCGCCACTGCCGCGGCCACCAGAGAAACAGGCCGGACAGGATGAGAAACACGAAGCCGCAGTTGCCGATGCTAACGATCCAGTGACCCGACACCTTCAGCACCAAATTGGTGTGGAGATTCGTGACCCATTGGAAGAACGCGCGCAGCGAAGTCGCGCCACGTCCGAGCACCTCGCCCGTGAACGGATTCAGCAATACTAGGTGCTGCTTCGCCGTGCGCAGGCGCACCGGCATCTTGGGATCCGAGAACCACTCGATGTTGACGACCTTGTCCGTCTCCACTGCCGCTGCCTTCGCGATCAGCGCATCGGGCGACAACCAAACATTTGAGTTCCCCGATGCCAACGCCCTCGCGTCGCTCTCGGCCCAGTCAACCATTTGCCACTCGAACTCAATGATCGCACCCGAAAGGCAGAGCAAGAACACCACGATGCCCGTGACCAACCCGACGACGAGATGAGGCCAGAAGACGAGCTTACGGAGCATGACAACGAGGGTTCAGCGCCGCTGATGCGTATGCAACCTTCAACTCCGAGACGGACCTCCCTGCGTTTTCTCCTTTTAGGCCTGCCACCTCATTCCGAAGGAGAAACGCCACTCGCGCCCACGGAGCGTTTCATTCTTCGGCGATTCATGCCCAAGCGCCCGGACCATCTCCACTAAGAACGCAAATCCAAAACCCATCGCACTGATGGGGGATGACTGTCGGACTTTCGGCTTGAGACTTCCTCACTCAAGACGACAACTACCCCTCGTCGAACTGGAGGATCAATGGCCGTCGTCACCCACCCGGACAAACCACACCTGACCGCGCCCTGTCGCATTATCGGTCTCCTCGTTGTCTGCCTGGGGCTCCTCGTCGCTGCGCCCCGCCTCAGCGTGCAGGGATATTTTCGATTTCAAGGCGGAGACGGTCCCACAAGGGTTGGAAGCGCCGACGGACCCCTCGCCGAGGGCAACATCGTCTCCCAAATCCTCGCGGGGGTCGATGGGCTCTCGTTGACCCCCGTGGACGTCCCCAAACCGAACCACCTGGGAATCATCACGATTCGAAACATCGTGGAGGTGCCTTTTCTCCAAACGCAGGACACGGCCTTCGTGCGTTTTGCCGCGTGGGATGCATCGATCTGGGGAATGAGCTATCGGGAAGTGCCGCCGTACGCGGTGGGGATCAGCTCGCTGACCACGGTCTTTCTGCACCAGCAGAATGCCGACAACTTCCTGAACCCCGTCTTCCACGGAGCCGTGATCGTTCCCCAAACCATCCCCGAGCCGTCAACATACTGGCTCCTTGCGCTCGGAATGGGTCTGGTCGGCGTCAAGACTTGAAAGACCTCGCCCCAACGGCTGCTCAATGACCTTTGCATGGGCCTGATCCCGGCCCCTCCCAAAATCGTCGCGTGCCTCTTGATCATGGGAATTCTGATCGGCAGTGCGGTGCAGGCACAGGTTTTTAGTGCAAAGAACCTCGGTGGTCTCCCGATTCTCGATGAGGATGGTAAACAGTTATCCACGAGTGTTGGCCGGGTAGAGTTACGGTGGGGAACCAACCTCATCAATCAGCCGCTTGCGGGCTATCCCGGGAATCGGCTTGTGCGCGACGGCTACTTTGCATTTGGAGACCCTACTGTTCCGAGTGCGAGAGCCTACACTTGGATTCCCATAACGGTCCGTGCTTGGAATTCTTCAGTTGGGGAGACTTACTTGGACGCTGTAGCGGCAGGACACGGATATGCGTCGGTGGACTGCTATGTTCTCCTTGAGACCGGATCCGTTCCACCCTACAGCCTGGCGGATTTGTTTCCAGGCCTCCGACTGCTTTCTCCTCTCCCACATCTTCAAATGACGAGAGGAACGAATGGGTTCAGTCTTGAGGTGTCGGGCGAGTATGGCCAATTGCTTCGCCTCTACGGGTCGCTCACCCCAATTGGTCCATGGGATTCCTTCGAATACGTTATCGGACATGGCAGGGCAGTGCCGCTCATCCTTCCATTGGACCTGTTTTACTTCGATTTTATCAGTAGGGGACCGGCCAACTAATACTTCAAAGTTGTGCCCGAGTAGCGCGGACCCAACAAAACACGCCGAGAACGCTTCCCGCGAACCCCAAAAGTGACAGTCCTGACGGCTCAGGCACCGACGTCGGGACAATTGCGGACGAGCCAAAAGCCGGACTCCACCTGACGTTTCCATTCGCGACATACAGCAACACGGGAGCAATGTCGGTTTTGCCGAGAACGGCCTCGGGAACCCTTTTGAACTCGGTGCCCCATCGAGCCGAGTCCCATGCCACGAGTTGGACAAACGCATATTGAAATGCCGGGACTCCAGGAACTGAAACGTCTTCGGGACGAACGCGTCCGCCACCGAGATAGCTGAGTGTCGGTCCGGCCGGCACCAATTGATCTGGAGCACTCCCCGCAAGGGTCATGGAAAGCACGTTTGTACCGGCCAAGGGACCCAGGGCTGAATCCACATGGGTGGGTGCCGAAAAGTTATCCATGCGGAACACTCCCTGCCCGCGTGCAAGCCCCTGGAGAGCTAGTGCGAGCAGTGATGCAATCCAGGGAAACCAACGCTGGGATCGTGGGAATTTCATGGAAACGGATTGAAGGGAGGCTCCTTTCGAAGTTTCCAGCCTGTTCTGTCAACCCCTCCAACCGACCGTAAACGCCTCGGTTTCGATTGGACCTCTTCCAATGGTCAGCCGTTTTCCCGGCTGTTTTCAACTCGGGATCCTTCTGCGCTGGGAGCCTGGATTTCGAGCTTGAGAAATCGGCACGCAGGTCTGGAGACTGCCAGACGGAGTTGAGGCGAGGCGATACTTCCCGCTTGGAGCACTCATGAGGCTGTTTGGAAAAGCATTCTTCCTTCTGATCGGATTCCTGATTCTGGCGCAGGGGTTCGCGATGGCGGGGCCCGGCACGTTTTCGGCAAAGAACCTCCGAGGACCTGCCGTTTTGGGTGAGGACGGTCTTCCGCTGCCCAAGGCGTTGGGCCGGGTGGAATTGTTGTGGGGGACCCGAGTCTTCGCCTCGGGTGGCTTAATAAAAGACGGCTTCTTTGCCCTGGGAACGGTGAGTCCCGAGGGACCCAATTTTCCCTTCACCTTCAATCCCCTGATCACGATTCGCTGCTGGAACTCGGCTGTCTCCGAGTCCTTTGACGGCGCAGTTCGTGCAGGACACGGCTTTGGCGCAATTTCCATGGTGGTTGAGCTCGCCTACGGGAGTATGCCTCCGTGGGATCTGACAGGGCTCGGGTTCCCTGGAATCACCTTGGTCGCTGCGGATCCGGTGCCGTACTGGATTCGTGGCGAGGAGTTCGTATCCCTTCCCAAGCCCGACCAGATCGGAGGCGACATCAGGGTGGGGACCAACCAGATCTTCGGACCGTCCTTCATCCGGTCGCTTCGCTTCGAGACAGCGGATGCGGGAGAGATCTCGGTGAACCTGCTGGGTCTCGGTTCCCTGGATCCCCTGATTCGGCTCTTCGATGCGAACGGTGTGGAACTCGCCCGAAGTGACTCCATACCGAATCCCGCGGCAACACGCTGGAACTCGTCCACGTTTTTCCAGCGATTGACCGTGCCGAAGGCAGGGACCTACCACCTGGCCGTTTCCGCCAGAGGAAACGGGAGCTATTCCCTCTTCAAGAATGAGGGGGTATCGCCCGGACCGAGTTTCGGCAGGTACGATCTGTCGGTGGCCCGAGGGAATCACGGGGTCGTGCAATCCCCGTTGCGATTGGAGGATGGATTCACGATCGCGAACCGCCCCGTGGATCTGCTTCGCTTTCGAACCGTCGCCGCCGTTCCCGCTCCACCCGCGACCTGGCTCCTGATTCCCGGATGGCATGGCGCACCGTCCCAGCCTGCGGTTCTCGATTTCGCCACCAATCTGGCTCGCTTGCGACCTGACGATGCCATTCTGCTGCTGGATTGGGCCCAGATCGCGGGAAGTTCCGGGGAGGATCCCTTTTCGCCGGCGGCAGCCATCCGCCCCATTGCCGGCTGGGCCGCAGCCGCGCTGGCGCAACTTGGAGTTTGGGGCACGAATCTGAACATCGTGGGACATTCCTTCGGCGCTTACATTGCCGACGAAATCGCTCAGCGGATCCCCGGTGGCGTGAATTCGATCGTCGCGCTCGATCCCTCGGCAAACGTGGCGCCGGTGCAGTTCGATCCGGCGAAAAATGGGGAAATCAATTTCCGCCGCGATTCCCGTGCCTCCTGGGCGATTCACGCGTCGGCCTTTGGCAGCGAATCGACCCCGACGACGGCCCACGAAGCGTTCCTCCTCGATGCCGGGACCAATGCGCCCGCCGTCTCGTCGGACTTGTTCACCCTGCTCAAGGATATGATGAATGGGGGTTATCCTTGGTATTACGACCCTTTTAGACGAAGCAACCTGTTCGTTCCGGATCGGCTTGTGGATGCGATGCCGGGGCCATTTGTGCCCGACCGATTCTCGACATTCTATCCCTTCGAGACGGTGACCCCAGGCTATGAGGGAATCCTGCAGCAGCGCCCGTGGGAAAACGGGGTTTGGATCGAACCCGCCTATTCCACGGTGTCCCTTTCCGTCGAGCGCAGCGACGGGGCACTGTACCTCGTGGTTCCCAAAGGCGCGTGGGCAGGCGTGGTGACGTATTCCACCGATCTGGTGAACTGGAAGTTCAGCGACAGCCTGCCGGTCTTCTCGGGATACCCGGCCCAGCGATTCCGAATCCCGGACGGAATCGGTAGCAACGTGGCCTTTCGCATTTGGTGACCGAATGCAGGTGTCTGGCAAAGCCCAGCATTGGCGCCCGCGTTCGCGGGCGCCAATGTGGCCTGACGATGGGTACCTCATGGCTCGTCACCCCGTGCATTAATGGGTGACCCCTTTGCTCTTGGGACGGTCTTGCCGTGGCGATGGAAGCGAATGCGACGCTTTGCGCGGTGGTTGAACCGCAGACGTTCCGGCTACCTTCGCCCCATGACCGGCTGGCATTGGGCGAGTTCGATGACCAGCGGTGGCGGAGTTTGCAGACGGCGCTGTTGAGACGACCCTCGGTGGTTTGGGGAGCGGCAGTGGCCTGCATCCGCGCTAAGGCCCGGCTTGCAGCGAATATGGGTTTATGGGAATGTGGGTGGAATGAAAACAACGGTGGAGATCCCCGACGAGCTGTTCCGCGCGGCGAAGGCCACTGCGGCGCGCGACGGGTCCAAGCTCAAGGACTTGGTGGCCGACGGTCTGCGGCTGGTCCTCCGCAAGACCCGGCCCGAACGGCGGCGTCTGCGGTTTCCGCTGATTCCCGGAAAGCCGGAGGGCGCCCGGCTGACCGCCGCCAGGGTCAACGAAATCGAGGCGGCTGAGGATCGCGAGGAAACTTCCCGTCATGCGCGCCCTGGCCGACGTTAGTTGGCTGCTCCCCTTGTGCTACGGGGGCCACGAACACCACGAGTCCGCCCTCCGGTGGCTGGAGGCGTTGCCCGAGGGCGACGGGGTGGTGGTCTGCCGGTTAGCGCAAATGGGGTTGCTGCGGTTGCTCAGCAATCCATCCGTCATGGGGGCCGACGTGTGCGCCACGGACGCGGCCTGGAAGCTAAACGACCGGCTGTTGGGGGATCCCCGGTTCTCGTGGGAACCCGAGCCGTTCACCTTGGAGGCGGAACTCCGCCGCCTGACGAAGGGATTTCCGTATTCGCCCAAGCTCTGGCAGGACGCCTACCTTGCCGCCTTCGCGGTGGCGGCCGACTTGCCCCTCGTCACGTTTGACCGGGGTTTTCGCAAGTTCCCTCGGTTGCGGAGCCTGGTCCTGACCCCGGAGTGATCTCGGGGTCGGCTTCGGTCGCATTGGCGTTGGCCGCATTTCGATTCAAATCCAACGCCGCGACCAACTGCTGCTGTCGGGACGCCAATTCCCCCAGCCGCATCGCATACTCGAACGGCAGATCGACCTGTTCGTTAAGATCGACGAGACGCTTGCGGCGTTGGCCGACAGTTACCTCCGCTTGCGAGATGTATTCCTCCAGGTTGTTCACGACGTGTTCCAGCGCGCGGGTCGTTCCTTGCGCGGTGGCTTGGATTCGGACCGGGTGTTTCGCGGAGCCACGCAAAAGCAGTTGCACCTCGCTCCCGAGCATCGGTGAAACGAGCAGCTCAAAACC
>JANXMD010000372.1 GCA_025354845.1 Verrucomicrobiota bacterium
CGGGAGGACATCCCGCCGGTGGTCAGCATCAACGAGGCGGTGGACGTCGCGAAAAAATTCTCCACCGAGGACAGCGGCAAGTTCGTCAACGGCATCCTGGACCGGGTGAAGGGCGATATTCTGCGCCCAGCGCGCACCGCCAAAGACGATCCTGCACCGTGAGCCTCCCGGAATCCGCGGAGTGTCCGCCCCCCGTCCGGGTGGCTGATCTCCATCTCCATACCCGGTATTCGGACGGTACGTTCACGCCCCAGGAACTCGTCGCGCACGCCTGCGCGGAGGGGCTGGCGGCCATTGCCCTGACCGACCACGACACGGTGGATGGTTGCCCCGAGACTGCCGAGGCGTGCCAGGCCAGCGGGATTGAATTCATTCCGGGCGCGGAAATCACCGCCGAAATCGGGGGCCAGGAAGTCCACGTGTTGGGCTATTGGCTCGACACCGAGTCGCCGCTGCTTCGAGAGCGGTTTGCCGAGTTCCAATCGATCCGCACCGGACGGATCCACGGCATGGTACGCCAACTGAATGAACGGGGTGTCCCATTGAAGGTTGAGTCCGTGTTTGAAGTGGCTCAATGCAAGTCGCCCGGCCGCCCGCATCTGGCACGCGCGTTGGTCAAGGGAGGCTTCTGCCGCGATTTCGACGATGCCTTTGAACGGTATTTGAAAAAGGGCCGGGCCGGCTGGGTACCCAAGCCGATGGTGTCGGCTACCACGGCCATTGATCTCATCCACGCCAGCGGCGGTGTCGCCGTGCTAGCGCATCCGGGACTGTACCGGGCCGATCGACTGGTTGGCGAAGCGGCGCGCGCCGGCATCGACGGCGTGGAATGCTGGCATACCAAACACACCCCGGAGGCGTCGAAGCGCTATCACAGCCTCGCTCGGGAGCTCAACCTCGTCGCCACCGGCGGCAGCGACTGCCACGGGAACAGCAAGGGACAACCCCTCATCGGAAGCGTTCGGCTGCCCTACGAACAGGTCAATCGCCTCCGCGAGCGCCGACCTGTCGCAAAGACCGCCGCAACACCGACCGGCGCCCGCTAACGGTCCACGCCGACGGCATCGCCCACACACCGGTTTCGATTCATGGGATTCTTCGACAAACTCAAGGCCGCCTTCACCAAGACCTCCTCCGCGCTCGCGCACGAGGTCCGTCGCATCGTCAGCCGCTCACCGCGGCTGACCGCCGAAAGCCTGGAGGAATTGGAGGCCGCCTTGCTCCGCGCGGATCTGGGACTGCCCATGACGCAACAGATCCTCGGTGCGGTGAAGTATGCCTTCGAAACCCAAGGCAAGGGCGGGATGGACTTCATCGACGTCGCGGTCGGCGAGGTCGAAAAGAGCCTCAGCCAGGGCAATTCCACGATCACCCAGCGCCCCGGTGAATTGACCGTCGTCTCCATCGTCGGGGTCAACGGAACCGGAAAGACCACCACCGCCGCCAAGCTCGCGCACCTTGTTCGCCAGCGAGGCGAGACCGCGGTTCTGGCCGCCTGCGACACCTTTCGAGCCGCCGCGATCGAGCAACTCCAGATCTGGGGCAGCCGTCTCGACCTGCCGGTCATCACCGGCGGCTACAACGCCGACCCCGCCTCGGTGGCCCACGACGCCATCACCGCCGCCCTATCGCGGGATGCCCGCTGGCTCTTCATCGACACCGCGGGGCGCCTCCATACCAAGAACAACCTGATGGCCGAGCTCCAAAAGATCCATCGCGTGATGGACCGCAAACTTCCGGGAGCCCCGCATGAGGTCCTCCTGGTGCTGGATGGCTCGACCGGCATGAACGCCGTCAATCAGGCGCGCGAATTCCACAAGGCGGTGAAACTCACCGGTCTGGTGATCACCAAGCTCGACGGCACCAGCAAGGGAGGTGCCGTCGTGGCCATCCAGCGCGAGCTGGGAATCCCGGTGAAGTTCATCGGGGTCGGCGAGCAACCAGAAGACCTGCAACCCTTCAACGCCCGTGAATTTGCCGAAGCCCTGTTTGCCGCGCGCTAACGCGACGCGACCGGCGCCCCTTCACTCATGAAACGCCCGCCTTGGATTGTCGTGCTGCAAGCCTGCATCGCAGTCGGAGTGCTGTGGGCAACGGGCATCGCCCAGGCACAGTCCGCACCCGGTACTGCAACCTCCCGCCCGCTTCGTGTGGTTGAGCTTCCTGCCGGTGCCGCCCGCCCTGGAGCCTTGCCAATCATCGGCCATGGCACGTTGCTTTGGTCCACGCCGGCGAGCTGGGAGTACACCCCCCCGCAAATCGACATCTCGGGCAAATCCCCCATGAATCTGCGCCTTCGCGGCGCCGGTGGACGGCCCACCCTCCTCTTGACCGTATTCTGGGACGGCTTTGGTACCAATAAGCTGAAGCCAACGCTGGACACCCTGGAAGCAACTCTTCGTACCTCCGCGAGCAATCAGTTTATCCCTGAGTCGCTGGAAAAGACCGTTGCGGTCCGACGACTAGAAACCGAATCGATGCAGGCGCGTTTCGCCACTTTCACGGATGCCGCCCTAGCCACGAAGCCGGTTCCCGCCGAGGAGTCGCGTCATGCCACTCTTGGCACCTTTCGAACCGGGCAACTCTGGGGCAATTTCATGCTGATGACCAACGACACCGACGGTCCGGAGTTCCGATCGGCAGTGGATGTGATCAAATCCCTCCGCGCCACGCCCTGATCCGAAGCGCCGACTGCGCGCCTCTCATGAACCCCGAGGACACTCAGTGGATGCGACAAGCGCTCGCCCTCGCGGGAAGGGCCGCCGGCGACACTGCCCCCAATCCACTGGTGGGCGCCGTGATCGTCCGCAAGGGCCGCCTGCTCGGACGCGGCTGGCATCATCGGGCCGGTCAAGCCCACGCCGAGATCGAGGCGTTCCGGGACGCCGAGCAACGCGGCGAAAAAGTTCGCGGAGCCACCCTGTACGTCACGCTCGAGCCGTGCTGCACCACCGGCCGCACTCCGCCCTGCACCGACGCCATCCTGAAACACGGCATCCGCCGGGTCGTCGTTGCGGCCGTGGATCCCAATCCAACCCATGCCGGACGCGCCTTTCCGCTGCTTGAGGCCGCCGGAGTTCGAGTGGAGTCGGGCCTTCTCGCTTCCGAATCCAATCGTCTCAATGAGGCCTTCAATCACTGGATCGTGCAGCGCTCGCCGTGGGTCACGTTGAAGGCGGCAATGACCCTCGACGGTCGAATCGCCACCGCCCGCGGAGAATCCAAGTGGATCACGGGCGCCCCCGCGCGACGCGAGGGCATGCGCCAGCGTCGCGCGGCCGATGCGGTGATGGTCGGCATCGAAACGCTCCTCGCCGACAACCCCTCCCTCACCCTTCGGTCGCCGCGCACCGATGTAGTGATCGGCTGTCGGCGGCGTCTCATTCTCGACACTCGCGCCCGCACCCCGGTGGATTCCCAAGTGATCGTCGACGCCTGGCGGGATCGCACCACGGTGATCGTCGGCGCCAGCGCCCCGGCCGCCCGCGTGAAACGCCTCGAGCAAAAGGTCCGCGTGATGACCGTTCCGGAGTCCAACGGACGCATCCACCTGCGCGCGCTGCTACCGCTGCTGGGCGCCGAGGGCGTGATGTCGCTGCTCGTGGAAGGCGGTGGCGAAGTGCACGCGGCGCTGTTGGAACACCGGTTGGCGCATCGCATCGCGTTCTTTTACGCTCCGATGATGTTGGGTGGGACCGAGGCGCGGCGGGCCGTCGGCGGCACGGGCTTCAGCCGTACGACTCCACCGCCAACCCTGGTTGATCTCGAATGGAAGCGGCTCGGAGTGGATCGATTCCTCACCGCCCGCATTCCGCCGCTTCCACCTGCGCTACACCCTCTTTCCGTTGATCCTAAATCCGGCAGTAGAAGGAGAGTGAAACCACAGAGCCACACAGATAACCAAAGATCCGAGTGAGGTTGTGCGAACGAATCGGCGAACCTCCAAGCGGTGAGGTTCTTGACTCACGACTCAGTGATGTCCCTCTTTCGGCATCTGTGTTTATCTGTGTCCATTGTGGTTTGAACTGCCGTTTTTAGGCTGATCCCATGTTTACCGGAATCGTTGAAGAGGCTGGAGTGGTCGAGGCCATCACGCCCGGCACCCAGGGCATCCGACTCGCGCTGCGAACCCGGGTCTGCGGCCGCGGCACTCATCTCGGCGACAGCATCGCGGTGAACGGTTGTTGTCTGACCGTGGTCGCTCTCCGCACGCTGCGAGGCCAGGGACATCGGATGGAGTTCGACCTACTGCAGGAAACCTGGAACCGCACAAATTTCGCGGCTCTCCAGCCGGGATCCCGGGTCAACCTCGAACGCGCCCTCGCCGTCGGGGCGCGCCTCGGCGGGCATTTTGTCACGGGACACATCGATGGGACCGGTCGCATCCGACGCTGGGAACCCAGCGGCAAAGACTACGTGCTGGAACTCGAGGTTCCGAAAGCTATGCGTCGCTACCTGCTGCCCAAGGGTTCCATTGCGATCGATGGCATCAGCCTCACCATTGCGGATGTGCTCCCCACCGGGCTTCGCGCCTGGATCATTCCCCACACTCGTGAAGTCACCACCCTGGTCGAGCGGGAGACCGGTGATCGAGTGAACCTGGAGGCTGATCTACTCGGCAAGTACGTGGATCAGTTGCTCCGGGCGGGTCGCCCGGCGCGCGCGGCACGCCGCTGAGCGCCGGCATTCACTCCCCTCAGGGTTGGGAAGTCTTCGAGTTGTCGTCCTTGCCGCGGAGTTTTTTGGCTGCGGCTCGGCTCTTGGCGTCTTCGGTGCCAAAGGTCTTCTCCAGCTTCTGAATGTTGCCCGAATTCTCCCGCTGCTCGCGGGTGTATGCGGCGACATCCGAGGGCTTGGGCAGGATGGTCGGCCGGACGAGAATCATGAGCTCGGTCTTCGAGCCGGAATTCGACTTGTTGCGGAAGAGGTTTCCCAACAGCGGAATGTCTTTCAGTACCGGGACCCCGGAATTGCTGGTGGTCTTGTTGTTGTCCAAGTAGCCGCCCATGAGGATCACGTCGCCGCTGCGGACCGTGACGATCGATTCCGCCTCCTTGTTGTCGGTGGTCGGAGGCGCACCGCTGGCTGCATTGGCTCCAGCCGACACGCCGGAAATCATCTGGGACACCTGCATCACCACCAGGTTATCCGGGGTGATGAACGGGGTGACCCGCAGGGTGATGCCAACCGGAATCGTCGTGTACTGGAAGCTCGCCACGCCGCCGTAGTTGTAGCCGCCCTGCTGGAACGGGATCTGGCTTCCGGAGAAGAACGAGGCGGGAACCGCGTGCGAGGTGATGATCCGGGGGCGCTGGATGACGTCCACACGGTTGTCACTCGCGGCGGCGTTGACCGTGACGTCCCAGTTGTTGCCGAGGATCGCGGAGTAACCCGCGCCGGCGCCCGATGCGTATTTCGTGCCGTTGGTCAGCGCCCCTTGCAGGAAGCTCAGGCCACCATTCAGGTTGCCGGAATCATTATTGATGCTGCCGCCGCCGGTGATGGTGCTGTT
>JANXMD010000401.1 GCA_025354845.1 Verrucomicrobiota bacterium
AGACGCTCAAACGAACGTTCCAGCATTTCGTGAGGTGTTTCGCTCTCCGCAGCAACGGTAGAATCCGGTGTAGCGATTGATTCCCCTTTTGCACGACGCCCTTTGAACGCCTTAAATTCTTCAAATTGGGTCAAAAACGGAACGTCGATTCTCGCAGGGTGCTTCTGCAATACTTCGTTCCCCCGGTCGCTAATCTGAAAAACCCCGCGACCGGGATTAACGAGTAGGCCAGCCTGCTTTAGGTAGCTTCGAGCCCAATGAACTCGATTATCGAACGTTGCTTGGGCTCCACTCGGCAGCATTTGACGTCGATCCTCCTCGTTCAGTTGGAATTTCTCCGCAAGGCGCTCAACGGCATCCCCTATACCCCATTCCCTTCTGTTCCCAGCCAGTTCGAGCAAGGGAAGCATCAGCGTCTGAAAATCCGGGATTGCCATGTTTGCTGAGAGTTTGGGGTTAAGGGTGTTTTCCCAAATAGCCCACCCTCAAATGGTTTGCGACAGGAAGCCACCGTCCACCCGGATGTCGGTACCCGTCACGAACGAGCTCGCCTTTTGGCTGGCCAGGAATACCGCGGCGCCGATGAGCTCCTCGGACTTGCCGAAGCGGCCCATTGGTGTGTGGCCCCAGATGGCGCGGGTTCGGGCCGTGGGTGTGCCGTCGTCGTTGAACAGCAACTTGCGATTCTGTTCTGCGGGGAAGAATCCTGGAGTGATGGAATTCACCCGAACTCCCTTTGGCGCCCATTCGCGGGCCAGGAACTGGGTCAGGTTCAGGACCGCGGCCTTGGCGGCCGAGTAACTAACCACCCGCGACAACGGCAAATGAGCCGAGACGCTGGCGATGTTGAGGATGCTCCCCATTCCGGCAGCACACATCTCAGGACCAAATTCCTGACAAGGGATCAGCACCCCACCCACCAGATTGAGATCAAAATTCGCGCGCCAGGCTTCGAGCGACAGATCCTCGAACCGCTGAGTGTCGGTCACCGTGGCCTTGGGGTCGTTGCCCCCGGCGGCGTTGATGAGCACGGTCGGAGCGCCGAGGGCCGATCGAATTTGCTCGTGGGCGGCGTGAAGTTGAGCGCGATCAATCGCATCGGCTGCAACGAAGAGAGCCTTGCCGCCGGCCTTGCGGATTGCCTCCGCGCGGGCCTCGCCGCGCTCGGCGTTGCGGCCGACCACCGCCACGGAGGCCCCGGCCGCCGACAGACCCTCCGCAAGGGCGCCACCCAGCACACCGGTTCCGCCGATCACCACCGCCACCTCACCGCTCAGGTCGAAAAGATTCATGGATTGAAAAAGCGAAGGCCGAAACCTACGGGGACCTCCCGGCCGGGTGCAATCCCTCGAAACGGGTCGGGTGCCCCCTGTTGTCCAGGATTGACGCAACGGATTCGACGCCCAGCCTCGGCACCGACCGCATGCGCGTCCTGATCGAAGCCGTCGCCACGCTGCAAACGCCGGAAAGCCTGGCCGAATCCCTCCGGGGACTCCCGGGCCTCGCCCTGCTGCGAACCGGCGCGTTCGACGTGTCCCATGCCCGGTATTCGGTGCTGGCGGTGGCGCCCATGCTGATCTTTCGCTCGCGGGGTTCCTCCTGTGAGACCCACCGTCCGGGCCATCTCCCTACCGTCCAGTTCGGCAATCCCTGGCAGCATCTGGCCGCGCTCCTCGCCCGATTCGAATTGCTGGATGAGGTCGACGTGCCATTTCCGCTGGGCGCGTGCCTCGGCTACTGGGGTTATGACCTCAATCAATTCGTCGAGCCGCGGGTGACCCATCGTGCGGTAAACGACCTGCAGATCCCGGACTGCCACGTGGGCTTTTTTTCGAGCCTGGTTGTCTTCGATCACGCCCAGCGCGAGACCTCGATCGTGGCAACCGGACTCGACGCCGACGGCAACCGATCCGAGGCGCGCGCCCGCGAGCAGTTGGAATGGTGGCGCGAACGGCTGTCGCGGGAACCCAGGGTGTCCTCCGCCCTTCCAACGGAACCGACGTCTCTCCCCCCGGGACCGGCATCGCTCGATCGCCATGGCTTCATCCGCGCCGTGGAGCGGGCGCTTGCCTACATCCGCGCGGGCGACATCTATCAGGTCAATCTGGCACGGCGACTCGATTTGCCCTGCCCGGCGGATCCGTGGACCGCGTTTCAGCGTTTGCTGTCGGTCTCTCCCGCGCCGTTTGCCGCCTACTTCGATTGCGACGACTTCGCGGTGGCCTCCTCGTCGCCCGAGTTGTTCCTGCGCCTCAGCGGACGGCATCTCACCACGCGCCCCATCAAGGGCACGCGTCCGCGCAGCACCGACCCCATTCGCGACGCGCAGCTGGGCTGGGAGCTTCAGCGCAGTCCCAAGGAAAACGCGGAATTGCTGATGATCACCGACCTGCTGCGCAACGACGTCGGGCGGATCAGCGAATACGGATCGGTCCGGGTTCCCGATCTGATGCGCCTCGAGCGGTTCGCCCAGGTGCAACATCTCGTCTCGACCGTGGAGGGAAGACTCCGCGGCGAGCTCACGCATCTCGACGCCCTCGCGGCCTGCTTTCCGGGCGGCAGCGTGACCGGCGCACCGAAGATCCGCGCCATGGAGATCATCGACGAACTTGAACCCGTCGCACGAGGCCCCTACTGCGGCTGTCATGGCTACCTGGGCTTCAATGAGGAGAGCCAGTTGAGCATCACCATCCGCACCGCGGTGCTGCGCGACGGGCGGGCCTGGGTGCACACCGGAGCCGGCATCGTGGCCGACTCC
>JANXMD010000041.1 GCA_025354845.1 Verrucomicrobiota bacterium
CTGGGTTCCAATGAGGATCGCTTCGCGCTCGGGGTGGATGTCCCAATCGCCAGAGTCTTCGCCACCCATGAGGATGTGAACGCCGACTTTTTCCGTAAGCGACAAGGCTCGTAGCCATGCACGCGCCTCGCGCTCCGTCTGCTCCACCAGCGTCCGCATCGGCAAGCAATAGACTAAGCGGCGGGGCCACTTCTCCGAACTGAGATGCACGCGGTTCCACAGCCAGGCGAGGACCACGGCGGCGGTTTTGCCTAGGCCGGTCGGAATGGAGATCAACTGTGACTTGCACGTTGCTCCACCCGCCAATGACTCTGGCTGTTCAAGCCGGGCATCGGGACCGCATGCGAGACGGCATTGGTAACAGTGTGGAAACGGCTTCTCCGTGGCTTGGTGGAAGAACTGGTCGTAGGTCATGGGGAAATCTCCGGTGGTGGGAGTTGCTCGAAACGGCGCTGCCAGATCGCGCTGAGAGGCTGCCAGTCCAGCCGGTCATTGCGCCACGCAGCTTTCACATTCGCATCCAGCTGTTGCGAGACGAGGCGGTGGATGCCTAGGGCTATCAAAGAGCGCGCGACCGTGACGCAAGCGCAGACGGTGAGTGTGAGTGCGGGCATGTCGGTCAGGTGGTTTTTGTATTCCGCTGTTTCAGTGCCTTGGCCTCGCGCTGGGTGAGGGCTTTGAAGTTCTCCGGCGAAGAGACTTTGGTGCCGCTTTGCGTTTCGAGTTCGCGACGGGCATTGCCGGCGATGGTGCCGCCACTCTTGGCGGCGTCCTTGTTTTGCGGGAAGTCTTGCGCATCACGCCTTTTGGCGATCTCGGTAGTGGAGGCTTCGCCGAGCATGGTGAAGATCAGCTCCAGGTCGGTCATGTGGTCGCGCAGGTTGTCCTTGGGGTTGGCCAGCGCCTTAAAGTCTTTGTATTCGGCGGGGGTCATGCCGAAGGTGGCCCTGCTGATTTCAGCGGTGAGGATCGCGAATTCCTTCTGCTCTTTAACGCCGCGCTTTTCCCATTCGTCCGTGAGTTCGTCGCGGACGGCGATGCCGCGCATCCGCTTCTCGATCCACTCTTCGGAGTAGCCCTTTTGACGGTAAACCTCACGCATCCGCCGGGAGGCGAGTTCGGGGTTTTCGATCTCCTCCAGCCGTTCGTATCCGACCTTGGCGAGCCACAGTTTGAACGGCTCGGCTTTGGGCGAGGGGATGGATTGGATGATTCGGAGCAACGCTTCCGCTTTGGCGGCGCGGATAGGTCGAATTCTTCCGTCGGTGCCCGGCATCGCTACCAGGGGACAATTTGTCCCCCAGTAGGCGCCGAGCGCCGGGTCGCGCTTGCGTAGTTTCTTCAGATAGTCCTTTACGTTGGCCGAATCCGTAAGGATCTGAACGACATCATCAATGGAGAAATACCACTGCTGCTGCGCTGGGTCCCAAGCGCGCCGAACGTGCTTTTCTTCAAAGAGGAGGAGGTTGCTCATGGGGTGGTTGTACCGGTGTTTTGGGCGGAACCGCGCACCTCGGCGGCGGTTTCACTCAGATCCTCATTTCGTGCTCTGCGTTTCCATCGCAGCCGCGTTGACGTGTTTGCTGGGGATATCCCACGAACGACAGCCGCAATCCCCCCGCGCTCGTCCGGGCGCGACCCCTTTCCGACATTCTCCGATAGGCGCATGACCTGCCAACGCGATTCATTCCACACCCTTGCGAGGGCGGACCCTTTCAAGGCACGGTCGTCCCATGAGTTCCGTTGCCGAGATCGAAGAGGCCATCGCCCGGCTGCCGCGCCAAGAATTCGTGCGTCTGGAGCGATGGTTTGTCGCCGAACGGAACCGGAAGTGGGACGCGCAGCTCGGAGAAGACTCGGGCTCGGGCGCACTCGACCTGCTGCTGCGCGAAGCGGAAGAGGACGCGAAACGAGGAAAGTCCCGGCCAGCGGATGAAATCCTTGGTCAATCCTAGGTTTCTCAAGGCCTTCAGCGGGCTCACGCCGGAGGTACAGCGCCACGCCCGCAAAGCCTAACGACTCTGGAGGGAGAATCCCCGTCATCCCTCGCTGCACTTCAAGAAGACGGGCAAGGTCTGGAGTGCGCGCGTGGACGAGGCGCATCGCGCCTTGGGCCATCTGGTGGGCGACAC
>JANXMD010000465.1 GCA_025354845.1 Verrucomicrobiota bacterium
TGGGTAATGAGCCTCCTAGCCGACGCAGTCGTGCTCCTGCGAGCCCGCGCGATCCTAAATCAGCCGCCCTCGACGGAGGCCGCGTGGGATGCCCCGATTCAGCTCCGCTTCGACGGCATTTGAACTCCACCACGATTTAAAGCCGTTTTCGCGTCTTTTCCCCATCCTTCTACACCTATTTCGTAACACCCTCCAGCGGGGCGACATCATCCGGCTTCCCCTCCGGAGAACCATTGTGGATCCCCAAAATCCCGCGATCCGATGCCCCCAACGCGATGGGCTCCGAACGGTCCCGGAGTTCGGCAGTCCTCTGCCGCTCTCGGTGGGCCCCAAACACAAGAACACCCAGCGTTAAGTCCTCCAATAGGATCAATTGTCACAAGTAGGTTCTGCTGAAAAACGTGTGGCCTACTTTTTGGAGGGCGCGGTTGGGTTGAGGCGTTTGAGGCGGAGGTCTGCGCGGTCTAGGAGTTGCCATTGGACCTCCTCGCTTCCCTGGAGATCCAGGGCTGCTGCCAGCGGCAGCGGGATGGTGACGTAGTATCGCGGTGCTTGTCCCTTGGAGCGGATCACCTGCACGCGCACGGCATACTCGGCGGTTGGGTATTCGGCTTGCATCGGTTTCCGGCTAGTTCTTAGGCTAGCCGCACGGTTTTTCTTCACCACTCGCATCGCCCATGAGTGTGCCCGATTTCTCCACCCAAGGCTCCCTTTTCTCGGTCGCCGCCATCACGGCTTCGCTCTTCCCGGCCGACGACCGCTACCGGCTCTTTGCCCAGCGGATTTATCCCTGCTTAGTTCGCTGCCGTCCGCGTCTGGAGAAGGCCTACAAGGCCGGCAGCGGCCGCAGCGCCATTGAACCCGTACTTCTGCTGGGGGTCAGCCTCTTGCAATATCTCGACGGCGTCCCTGACCGCCAGGCCTTGGAATGGTTGCGGTATCATGCGGGCTGGAACTTCGCCCTCAACCGCCAGCTCGGCGACGCCGGGTTCCATCCCACTACCCTTTGCCGGTTCCGTGACCGGCTGGAAGAACACGGGTTATCTGGCATCTGTTTCCAGGCGGTTTTGGATGGGTTGGTAGAGGCTGGACTCGTCCGTCGCAACGCCCGTCAGCGTCTGGACTCCACCCATGTCCTGGGACAGGTGCGACGGATGAGTCGGGTCGATGGCGTTCGACAGACATTGCGTCTGGCGTTGGAGGATTTGGACGACGTATTGCCGCCAGACCAGCGTCCGGAGGCGTGGTCAAACTGGTGGTCCCTCTATGTGGAGAGCCGACTCGATTACCGGGCGGGTGCTGAAAGTCTGGGACGCAAGTTGAGTGAATGCGGCGTGGACGCCTGTCAGTTGCTGGAGTGGATCGCTTCGCACCCACAGTGGGATGCCCGGGATTCGGTCCAGCTATTGAGGCGGGTGTTTGCCGAACAGTTCGTGGTCGAGAACGGGAGCTTGCGCCCACGGGGCAAGGGGGAGCTGGACTCCGGTCGAGTGCAAAACCCTTTGGACCCGGATGCGACCTATGCCGTGAAGATCCGGGACGGCGAATCCAAGGCGCACGTGGGCTATAAGGCGCAGGTCGCCGAGACCGTGGTGGAGCGGGTACTGGAAGCAGCCGAACCCACCGCGAACTTTGTCACCGGGGTTGTTATCCAGCCAGCCCACCACAGCGACGAAGCGGGCTTGGAAGCCATGGAGCCCGCGCAAGCCAGCCTGGGCATGGAAGCGCCCCCCACGCTCTACGTCGATGGGGCGTATGTGTCGGCGGCGCGATTGGTGGAGATGGAGGCAAGGGGACAGGAACTGATGGGGCCGGCGCAGGCACCGCCGCGGCGGAAACCCGACCAGTTGGCCTCCGATGAGTTCGACGTCGATGTGTCGGCCCGTCGGGCGATCTGTCCGGCGGGCCGCGCGAACGACCAGTGCAGCCGACTGGAGAGCCAGCAGGCCGTGCAGTACCGCTTCGAGTGGAACCGGAGCACCTGCGCCCAATGCACCCTGCGGACTCAGTGCCTTGGGAGTAACGCCAAAAGCCGGACCCTGGTGGTGGGGGAGTTTCACACAGCACTTCAGAGGCGACGGAAGGAACAGCAGACCGAGGAGTTTCGGCGCCGCATGCACCACCGCAATGCCATTGAGGGAACCCAGAGCGAGTTGGTTCGAGCCCATGGACTGAGACGAGCGCGATACCGCGGGCTGGGACGAGTGCAGCTTCAGGGATGGTTTGCGGGTGCGGCATGCAATGCCAAACGCTGGCTCCGCCGGGTTGCGTGGGAACTGTCGAAAGCTACGACGTCACCGGCTCCCCAAGCCCTCGGATGAATGGGGCGGGGCGAACCCCGCTCTTCATTCAATGGCATTCCCAGCCACCCAGGATCCTCCCGTACCGAAGATCCAGACAACGATCCCCGTATCCACCACAGCAGATACCAATACCTCCACCAAAACCCCTTATATCAACCCCGCTGAAAAATGAACCGTTTCGCAGCAGAACCAATAGTATAGCTCTGACCCCAGATGCCCCCACCAGACGCCCAGGACAAACGAATTCACCTTCGATTCTCTTCTGCCAAGACACGTTTCGCCTCGCGAAGATCGATCCTCGCTTTATGGCCATGCCGCTCTAGCATGTGCAAGAGGTTTGAACCGTTTAACAGCGTCAGCGGCTTATCTTTCGAGAATTCGTAGGCATCTGGACCGTAGGCGGCAGTCGTCACAAGAATTCCTTTTATTGCCCCTTCGTTCACAACAGTGCCGTAAAGATCTCTTACAGCAGAAAGTCCAACAACATTCGTATAACGCTTCGCTTGGATGACGATCTTTCCACCTCGAATGGGATCGGGATCGAAGGCTACGGCATCCACGCCTCCATCTCGGCTTGCTTGCGTGATTTTCACTTCGCCACCGTATTGAGCGAATTCCTTTTCAAAGATCTCCCGAACTAAGTGCTCAAAATCCTCCCAGTCCATAGCCGCCAAATTTACTGCGCTGTCTACTTCTCCCGTGACTGGGTAGGCCTCGACAAAACGTTTATCTCTCTTGTCAATCCGCATGATTGGCGCAACAGCAGCTAGCCCATGCAACTCGCTTGCACCTACGCCTTTCAGAAGCCTGAAACAGGATTTGGGATCGACTTTTTTCAGATTTAAATCGAGAAAGGCATCGCGCTTCGTATGAACCGAGAGCACGCATGTGTTCACTTTCTTCCCGGTGGCCTTGTTTAAGCCGTGCACCCATCCATTGAAGACAACCGAATCTACCACCTTGGCTGCGTCAGATCTGAAAATCTCATGCAGGCTTCTCAGAGTAGTCTGATACAAAACATCGTCATACAATCTCTTGGTGGCGAAATCTGAAAGAAGC
>JANXMD010000486.1 GCA_025354845.1 Verrucomicrobiota bacterium
GGACGCGGTTTCTCGACGGCCTCGCCGCCAAGGGCGTCGGCCTTGGATTCGCCCATTACGGTGTGGAAGTTCCCGCCGGAGAGCCGGGAGCCGCCCTCCAACGCTGGATCGGTGGCTACTACGAGAATCTGTTTTCGGTCAATCCGATGTGGTCGCCCGACTACCGCGAATTCCCCAAGCATCCCGTCGCTCGCGGCGTGCATCCCTTCAGCAATCGCGACGAGTGGTACTTCAATATGCGCTGGGTCGGCGATGCTGCTGCCAAGAACCGCGTGACGCCCATTTTGGTCGCGACGCCCAGCGATACCGTTCGCAAGGGTCCGTATGTCTATCCTTCGGGACCCTACCCGCACATCGTGGCCGCCGCGGGGCGCCAGGAAACCATGATGTGGACCTTCGACCGTCCGGACGGGGGTCGGGGATTCGGCTTCACGGGGGGACACACCCACGCCAATTGGGGAAATCCCGATCAGCGGAAGGTTTTTCTCAATGCTCTTCTCTGGATTGCGAAGGTCGAAGTGCCGAAGAATGGAGTGGAAACCAGTCTCTCCGAGGCCGATATGGCCGCGAATCTCGATCCAAAGGGAAAGCGTTAGCGATAACCTATTTTTGAGGCCCGATTCCTGCTAGTCAAGTTACCGTTTGGTCAACTCTGCAACCAACCTTGAAGCGGATCGGTCATTGGGACCGATGGCTTTGCCGCGTTACATGCGAACCCCTGTGTCCTGCCTGGATCCTCAGCGATCCCACCCCTTGCGTGCTCTCGGCCTCGCGCTGTTTGTGTTGCTGAACCTGAACCGCTCGCTGCGGGCCTCCGCGGAGGACCGGATTGAGTATCGGTACGAGGACTACCGGGAGGATTCGGGACGGGTTCGGGTTCACACCCAGTCCGCCTATTTTGAGACCGATCTCAATCCCAAAGTCGCGGTGAAGGGGCAGTTCGTTTATGACGCCATTACCGGCGCCACACCCACGGGCGGTCCGCCGGCGCCCGGCGATCGCCAGGTGCCCTTGGTCGACCTTCACGATCGCCGCTACTCGGGCAACCTTGGGGCCGACCTGAAGTATGGAAACACCACCACCACTCCTGGATTCGCCTACAGCTCCGAGAGCGACTACCAGTCGGTGGGCATCTCGCTGAATGAGGCGATTGATTTCAATCAGCGCAACACGACGCTGAACCTCGGCATCGCACACAACTTCGACCACGTTTCGGGATTCTATCAACGCACGCCGGCCTCAAAGGACAGCACCGATTTCCTCATCGGGGTCAATCAACTGCTCGGTCCGCATACCTTCGTCACGCTCAATCTGACTCTGGGATATTCCGCGGGGTACCTCACCGACCCGTATAAAGGCGTGAACTTCACGTACTCGTATCCAGTCGATGCCTATGATCCGGCTGCGGTCGATGTGAATCACGAGGAGAAGCGGCCGGATCACAAGTTTCGTCAGGTGGCCCAGGCGGGGATCACTCATTTTATAGAGCCGTTAAATGGAAGCGTCGAAGCCACCTACCGCTTCCATCATGACGACTGGGGCATTTTCTCCCACACCGCCGAGCTCGCCTGGCATCAAAAGATTGGCAAGAAGCTACTCTTGTCGCCATTCGTCCGATATTATTATCAAACTGCGGCGGAGTTCTATGCCACGAGCTTTGCCGGTGATCCACTCTTCCCCGACGGCGCCAAGGGATCGCTGCAGGCCGACGGATTCTCAATCCTCTTCAACGACGACCCGTCCTTTCCCGGCACCGGTACGTCCACCTTCAACGTGCCGGCGCACCCGAAGTCGTATTCTTCTGACTATCGCCTTTCGCGGTTGAACTCCTTCACGACCGGGGTGGTGTTGAGCTGGAAGATCCACGAGAACCTGAGTGTGGAGCTGGCGTACAAGCGCTACGTGATGCAGGGCTTGGACGGCGTCACGCCGGCCAGCGCATATCCGAGCGCGAATGTTTACACGATGGGTTTTGGACTATGGTTCTGACCAGTTCCCATAAGGTGGTCGCCGATGCGCCGAAGCCGTCCGGTCCTCCGGCAGCCCCCGCGCGTCCGGTCCCCGTGGAACTTTCCGATCGCTACAACGCCGCCGGAATCCTGAAGCGCATTCAGGAAGGGGTTGCCTTCTCGGTTCGCGACGGCGCGTATGAGCTCACGTTTCGGTCCATGGGTACCGGATGCCGGATCTCCTTCGTGGCGGCACCGGCGCTGGCCACCGTTTTCCGGACAGCGGCGATCAACTGGATTGCCAATTTTGAAGCCAAGTATTCGCGCTTCTGGCCGGAGTCGCTGATCTCCGAAATCAATCGTTCCGCCGGCGGTGACTGGACCCAGCTCGACGCCGAGGCAGAACGACTGTTTGCCCTCTGCAACGAACTTCATTTTCTCACCCGAGGCATTCTCGATCCGACGGCACTTCCGTTGATCCAACTCTGGAATTGGAAAGAACCGCGCGCCACTCTGCCGACCGACGCTGAAATTGCCGCCGCCAAGGCCAAGGTGGGCTGGCGTCGGGTTCAGCGCACCCCGGGGAAGATTCGCCTTCCCGAGATCGGCATGAGCGTGGACCTCGGAGGGATCGGCAAGGAATATGCCGTGGATCAGATTTCGCAGCTCGCCAGACAGTTCGGTGTGAGCGGTGCGTTGGTCGACTTCGGTGCCGATCTCCGGGTGTTTGGAGCCCCGGCGGATGGGCGCCCTGCATGGCATATCGGTCTCGAGGATCCAACGAAGCCGGGCGCCTGCTGGACCGGCTTGGCCATCCGCGACGCGGCGGTGGCGACCTCTGGGGATTATATCCGGCGCTTCGAGCGCGATGGCGTCCGCTACGGCCACATCCTGGATGTTCGCACCGGTCGACCCGTGGCGAATGGCGTCCGTGCCGTCAGTGTGATGGCCCCCTCCTGCACGCAGGCCGGGATGCTGAGCACCGCCATTTTCGTCCTCGGACCCGAAGAGGGAATCCGGTTGCTCGATTCGACAATCGGAGTGACTGGCGCCATTGTCACGGAGTCGGGAACCATCACCTCACGTACCTTTTTCAACCATGCCACTTCCTAAGTTGTTTCGCCGCCTTTCAAGCGTCACCGTCACTCTCGTCGCGTTGACCTGCGTGCTGTCGGCCGCCGGAAAACCGTCGTTGCCGAAGGTGGGCGACGCCTTTCCGTCGCTCGCGCAGGAGCGCCTCGAGGGCAAACTGCCCGAGCTCCAGGGCAAAGTGGTGCTGGTCGACTTCTGGGCCTCCTGGTGCGGTCCGTGTAAGGCATCCTTCCCAGCGTTGAAGGAGATTCACGAGAAATACGCCTCACAAGGATTCGTCATCGTGGCAGTCAGCATTGATGAGAGCAAAGATGACATGTTGGGATTCCTGAAGAAGACCGCCGTTCCATTTGTCGCGGTCCGCGACGCGAAGGGCACCCTCGCTGAGAAACTCGACATCCAGTCCATCCCCACCTCGTTCCTTCTCGACCGCTCCGGAAAAATTCTGATGGTCCACTCCGGCTACGGCGGTGACTCAACCAAAAAGGAATACATCCAGGAGATCGAAGCCGCATTGAAGAAGTGAACCCCGTCAATTCTGGGTGCGCGATTCAGAGACTCGAACCCCGTTCCCAATTCCCCCCCGTGAAGCGTTCCCCGTTTTTCCTCATCGCCCTGCTGGGCATCGTTGCCGCCCTCACCCCGGGCTGCGCCAATGTGAAGCCGTGGCAGCGCGGCACCCTGGCCGATCGCGTGATGCGCGCCGATCGCGATCCAGCAGGCCTTGCCCTCACCGAACACGTCTATTTCAGCCGTGAAGCTGCAAGCGGCGGTCGCGGCGTGGGTGGTGGCGGATGCGGTTGCAACTGACTGTTCCCTGGGTGTTCCCCGCTTTTCGAGGCTGGTCTGTGCGCCCCGTGAGACTGGCTCCCTCTATGCTAGGCAGTTCCGTTGTTATCAAGAATTGGTTGCGTTTCCCCACCTTGGTTTTGTCCGCGCTGCTGCATCTCGCGCCGCTGATGCGTGTCGCGGTTGCCGAATCAACCGTTGCCGCGTCGCCGCTCTTGGCGGTGCTGCGCTGGTTTACAGGAGCTGCGGCGGTGGCGGGTGCATTCCACGGCGTTTCCGGCGCGACCGGTCTCAGCGTGACTCAGGGCGGGGTAAAAGTAACCACGCCGACCGGGACCAATGGGATCGCCATCAATGGATTTCGGATGGCCATCACCAGCACATCCTACGGGACTGCCAGGGCGTACACGTTTCGGAACATGCCGGCGGGGCTCATTGGGAGCACTCTTGGAGTCATCACCGGAACCCCCAGCACCACCGGGTCCTTCACTGTAACGGTGATCGGATGGGACAAGGCCAACGCCTCGGGCGACAACTTTTCAACGACGTTCAAAATCTCGGTGCTGGATCAAGTACCGCTGATTATCACCCCCCCGGCAAATGCGACCGTGGCCGTCGGTGCCCCGGTGACCTTCACAGCGACGGTGACCGGCACGGGATTGACCTATCGCTGGCTCAAGGATGACATCGAGCTTGCCGCTCCAGCGGGGACGGCTGCGTCGTACATCATCGCTTCGGCGAAACTCACCGACGCGGGTCGGTACAAGCTTCGAGTCAGCAACACCGGAGGGGTCGTGGTCAGCGCGGAGGCGGTGCTCACCGTCACCCAGGCGGGGCCGACGATTGTCACTCCTCCCCATGCTCAGGAAGTCCATGCAGGAGAGTCGGTGACTTTCTCCGTGGTGGCCACGGGGGGGGCAACCCTCGCCTACCAGTGGGTGAAGGGCGCTCAATTCATCCCGAACGCGACGAGTTCGACGCTCACGCTTTCCTCAGTCGCTCTTAGCGACGCGGACAACTACACCGTGGCCGTGACCTCTGGGGGTACGACCGTCACCTCCGCGAGTGCCGTTCTGAAGGTCGGCGCGGGGCTCGGAGCCGTACTCGGAGGGGTGGCGGCCGACGGCACCGCCACGGTCTCGGTGAACACGATCGCCGGCCGGAGTTACGTGATGGAAGAGGCGCTCGATCTGGCCGGAACCTGGGCTGCCGCCCCTGCGGTCACGGCGACGGGTGCGACCACTTCGATGACCTCCGCTGCGGCTTCAGGGAGTGGAATGGAAAACCGTTTCTGGCGTGTCCGCGTCGTCCCGCTCCCGCAGTGATCGGTGCGCGGCAGCCAGAGCAGCAGTGAGTGATCACCATTCACCGATTGCCAATCACTGATTACGGTTCGAATCGTTAGTCGGTGCACTGCGGGAAGTGAGTCGGAATCTCGGAGTCCATCGAGTTGGGGACTGGTCAGGATCGGAAAATCGGGTGATTGAACTCAACGATTGCGAACTCGACAGTACCGCGCTAAAAGTTCGCGGTCTTCTTCGGAAGCGGGTGTGGTTCAATGGTAGAATGTGGGCTTCCCAAGCCTGAGACGAGGGTTCGATTCCCTTCACCCGCTCCAATCTTCTTAATCACTTTATCCACAGATAGATACAGAGTGGGAAGAAAAGTTCAGGCACGCGAGTGGGAAGTTTTTTGGGAAGTTCATTTGTACGATTTCAGGTCGCTTTAGGCGGGAACTCCCGCGTTTCCCGACAATCACACTGGGAAGTTCCGTGTGCGTGAAAACACCGAGTCGTGCTTTCTCCATCTGCCTCCTGCCTATTGCGGAACAGTGAGCTGCTTGCGGGTCACTCTCTGAATCCGGCCAAGCTACCCCTCACCCAGATTCTTTGCCCTCCGGTCCCGCTCCATGTTCCGCCGAATCGTACTCCAGGCGTCCTCTTCGGCTTGTTTCCGTTCGTCCTTTGTCGGCTCAGTGGGAGCTTCGAGCACCGTCTTCCCTCCACTCGCCTCCGTTGGCGTCATGGTGGCCCGTGCTGTCTGGCTCAACTCTCGAAGGCGCGCGATGAAGTCCCGCGTCGTGAGGCACTCGATTCGTCGTTGCTCTCCGATGGAGCAATCTTCCGCCACCATCTCCGCAATCCGATTCCGTCGCGTGGCCACATCGCACACGAGGAAGATCTTTTCGAATCCGGCCTCGAGGCATTTCCGGATACTTCGCTCAAACTCGTGCTCGGCAGTGGTGGTGACGGAGATCTCGCAGGCGACTTCGAGCTTCCCGAGTGAAAGGACAATGTCGACTCGCCCCGTTCCTCCGTTCACGGATTTTTCTGTCTGGTGCGAGAATCCCCAACCGCCGGCGGCCCGAATGATAGTTCCCTTGATTGCCTCCGCCTTCACCCGCT
The DNA here is from genome assembly GCA_025354845.1 of Verrucomicrobiota bacterium. Classification (GTDB taxonomy): domain Bacteria; phylum Verrucomicrobiota; class Verrucomicrobiia; order Limisphaerales; family UBA9464; genus CAIVQB01. The sequence continues at coordinate 6,236 of JANXMD010000486.1, forward strand.
GGGTTTCGATCTCCTCTCCGTCACTCACTGCCGCTTCCCGCCCTCGGCTGCCCTTGGATGCTTTCGGCTCTACAGCATCAGCCTCGGCCGATTTCGGCATATCGCCGGCATCCCCTTGCGCTTCTTTCCGTCGTTTCGCCGCCAAGCGTGAAAATGGATCCGCACCTAGGGCAGGGGGAATATTCCCGCGGAGTGCTGCGAGCTCCTGCCGAATTGCATCCCGCTTGGTTGAGTAGCGAGACCGAGTCTCCCCAAGGATGGCGGCATACGCTTCATCGCGTGGAAATGGGGCTTCCGGGAGAAACTCAGTCTCCAGGTTAAACGCAGAGTCCCGAGGCCCGACGCGGACAAGGGCGTGAAGGGGCGGCTGATTGAGGAGATCATTCGCAGAGAAGCCCCCAAACTCCTCGGAGAGTTTCCGCGCATCGTCTCCCCCAACCTGAAAGCACACCCGAATCCCGCAATTCCCCATGACAGCGCCGTACACCTCCTCGTCGCGGCGCAGTTGGGCGAGGCTCTGATGGGCCAAGGTGAGACCCAGACCGTACTTCCGGGTTCCCTTCAGAATCTCGGAGACGGTTGAAGTGAG
>JANXMD010000502.1 GCA_025354845.1 Verrucomicrobiota bacterium
TCCATCAACTGAATGACCTGATTGCCGACAATCGCGTCGATATGAGGTCTCAATTCGAGTCGATCGAGACGAATGAGCTCTATTCGGCCCAGATGCGTCGGGAGTCGAGGCGCCAGTACATGATCCTTCAGAACACCTTTGAGGAAACACTGCACCAGCGAGAGGCCGAGACCATGACCAACCTGCTGAGGTACCTCGGACCAGCGCCCCGTATGGAATCTGATGAGTTGCGACACCGCTTGCTGGAAGTTCATCCACGATTCCCGATCCACGGCTCAATTACCAACTTCCTCCCTCAAATCGGGCCTTCGGCTTCACCTTAATAGCCTAAAAGAAAGCAACCACACGCCTCCTCAAGAACGATGCTCAGGCTCGGGGGGCTACGTGCCAAGCTGCCCTTCAGCGAGGCTAGGCAAACTTCCCGGAGCCCGCTCACGCCGCGGTCAATCAGCCGTCTCGAGTTCGCACCCCCAGTTTTAGACGTACCGTTCAGGGCTCAGAGCGGCTTCCGGGGCAGCAATCTCTGCGCCTCCGCGTCTCTGCGGTGAACTGCTTTTCGACGCGCGGGGAGCCGCGGACCGGGTCTCCACTTTCTTTGGACGTTGACAGTGCGGGAGGGGACCCGGGTGAATGGACGCCTCAGTCCGTCACCCGCTCACCGATCGCAATGAAGCTGCCCAAGAATCAAGTCCCGCCCGGCGAGGAGCCGAAAACCCTCACCGCCCGGATTCTCGCCTCCACGCCCGTCGTCATGACCGTGGTGGCGACGCTGCTCGCGGGACTTTCCAACGGGGAGATGACCCGGGCGCAATACGATCGCGGTCTCGCCGCGCAATTGCAGTCGAAGGTCGGGGACCAATGGAGCTTCTTCCAGGCCAAGAAACTTCGCGGTGCCACGCTCAAGGCCAGCCTGGAAATGCTTCAGGCCACCAGCGACACTGCCCCGCTACTGGCCGCGGAATTGAGGCGATTTGCGGAGGTGCCCGAAACGGCGCTCAACGCGCTCACGCACGGCGAGATACCCCTTCAATCGGATCCGGCCAAACCCTCTGAGGCGATCGCCCGGGCCCTCGCGGCTTCGGCGGAAAACCGCTCTGAACCCGAAATCACCCAAGCGATTCACGAACTGAAGCTCGATGAGGTCGAAAGTGCGGTGGCAGCGTGGCAGACGACCTCGAAGGCGCAGGATGCGGCGCTCGGAAGCATTACCGGCGCAGTAGAAAAGGCCGAGCGCACCCTGCAGGTCGCCGCGGCGGACAAGCGCGAGGGCGCACGCGCACTCTTGCGCGATCTCACCGCTGCGAAGTTTCGTCTCGATGCCGCCCGCTACGACAACGAGGCGCGCTACAACCGCGCCATTGCCGAACTTTCGGAACTCAAGGTCCGCATCACGAACCTGGCGGCTGAACGCCATCATCGCCGCAGCCAGCGCTTTTTCTTCGGCATGCTCGGCGCGCAACTGGCGGTCATCCTCTCCACCTTCGCCATGGCCGTCCAACGCCGGAACCTCCTGTGGAGCTTCGCCGCCGGCATCGGTCTCTTCGCCCTTGCTTTCGGCGTCTATGTCTACGTTTGGATGTAGCCTGGCTGTCGCCTCAACGCTGGGCCTCGGCGCTTTTGCCGCCGATTGGCCCTGCTTCCGAGGACCCGATCACAACGGCATTTCCGGGGAAACCAATTGGGTCTCCGCCTGGCCGGCCGACGGTCCTGCCATTGCTTGGAAGGCCAAGGTCGGACTCGGCTTCTCTTCGTTTGTCGTCGGCAACGGTCGCGCGGTGACCACCGGCCACGCCGACGATCGGGACACAGTCTGGTGTCTGGATGCCGTCACCGGAAGAGAACTCTGGAAGCACTCGTTCACGGCCGAGCTCGGCGACAAGTTCTTTGAAGGTGGCACCACCGGCACGCCGACCCTCGACGGCGATCGGGTTTATTCGCTGAATCGTTGGGGCGAGGCCTTCTGCTTCGACGCCGCGACCGGAAAGGTGGCGTGGACCAAGAACATCGCCACCGAGACGGGTATTCGCGTTCCCGGTTGGGGTTTCGGTGGCGCCCCGCTCGCGCATGAGAACCTGCTCATTCTGAACGTGGGCGATGCCGGCGTGGCGCTCGACAAATCCAACGGATCCGTGGTGTGGAAATCCGCCAACAAAGACGCCGGCTACTCTTCGCCCCTGCCCTTCGAGAGGCAGGGCGAGTGGTTTGCCACGTTTGGGTCCGGGCAATCCTACCTCGCGGTCAACTTGAAAACCGGCAAGGAGGCCTGGCGCATCCGCTGGCTCACGCAGTATGGGGTGAATGCGGCCGACCCGATTCTGGTGGACGACCTCGTCTTCTTCTCCACGGGTTACGGTAAGGGTGCGGGTCAGTTCCGACTGGGCGAGGGCGAGCCCCAACCGGTCTGGAAGAGCCGGACGTTCCGCACCCAGATGAACACCGCAGTGCGGATCGGAAACTTCCTGTATGGCGTCGACGGCGATTCCACCGAGCATGGTTCCTTGAAGTGCGTGGACTGGAAGACCGGCGAAGACAAGTGGGCCTTTGCCGAGGTGGGTCCGGGATCCGTCACCGCGGCGGGTGACCGCCTGCTGCTGATGACCGATCGTGGCGAACTGATGGCCGGCCCGGCGTCCCCCGAAGGATTCAAGCCCACCGCCCGCGCGCAGGTGCTCGGGGGAAAATGCTGGATCGTTCCGGTCCTGGCCAACGGCCGCCTTTACTGCCGGAATGCCCGCGGCGACGTGGTCGTGCTGGATCTGCGCTCCAAGTAGCCGGAGGTGCAGGTCATCGATGATTCGCACTTCCAGTTTCCGTGAAAATCCGTGAAATCCGTGTCACCTCTCCCCGTCCGACCCGCCATGCCATTTCCTCGCCGACAATTCCTTCGTGACACCGCCCTCGCGGGCGCCGCCTTCGCCGCCGCTCCGTTCGTTCGCGGCGCGGATGCGGGAAGGAAA
>JANXMD010000521.1 GCA_025354845.1 Verrucomicrobiota bacterium
CTGGAGCAAGCTGCCGCCGTTCTGGCAGCCCTTCTCCAGCTTTCCCTTTGCCATGGCGATGGCCTTTCTGTTTCCGGCTGTGCTGGCCGCACTCTTTGGATTCCTGGCCTTCCGCTCTCGGATTCGCGGTGTCTATTTCTCGATCCTGACCCAGGCGCTGACCTACGGCGCGTGTCTCCTCTTCTTCCGGAACAGCCTGCTCATGGGTGGCAACAACGGCTTCACGGACTTTCGCTTCATCCTCGGGCAGGATATCCGTTCGGCGGGAACTCAACGGGGCCTTTATCTGGCCTCAGCGATCTGCCTGATGGGGGTGCTGTGGGGATGCCGATGGCTCAGCCGAACCAAGTTCGGACTGGTGCAGCAGGCCATCCGGGATAGCGAAAACCGGGTGCTCTTCAGCGGTTATGCCGCAGCCCACTACAAGCTGTTTGTCTTCGTGCTCTGTGCCGGGATCGCGGCTCTGGGGGGAGTGTTGTACGTGCCTCAGGTGGGCATCATTAATCCCAGTGAGATGGGTACCGAGAAGTCCCTGGAGGCTGTGGTTTGGGTGGCGGTCGGCGGCCGCGGAACCTTGGTCGGACCCATCCTTGGCGCATTCGGAGTCAACGCGCTCAAGAGCTGGGCGACCCGTGCGTATCCCGATCTCTGGCTCATCTTCCTGGGCGTGCTGTTCGTCTTGGTGACAGTCTTCATGCCCCGCGGATTGGTGGGTATCCCGGATCAGATTCGCGATATCCTGAAGCGGTTCAAACGTAGCGAGGAGCCGACGGCAACCGCGGTCGAAGCGCCCGCTGGCGAGGGGACCACTCCTTGAAACTGAATCGACTTTCGCCATGAGTATCTGCCCCAAGGAATTCATCCTGACGCTCGAGGGCGTGAATAAGCGGTTCGAGGGCTTCAAGGCCATCACCGACCTCAACTTCTACATGGATGTGGGCGAGCTCCGCATCCTCATCGGCCCCAACGGCGCCGGGAAGAGCACGATGATGGACATCATCACCGGACGCACCCGCCCTGACACGGGAAAGGTCGAGTACGAGAAGGACACCGACCTGACCAAGCTCACCGAGTACCAGATCAACCGACTGGGCATCGGCCGAAAATTCCAGACGCCTTCGGTTTACGTCGGGCACACGGTATTCGAGAATATCCTCCTCTCGCTAAAGGGGGATCGTGGGGTGTTCGCCGCACTGTTCCATCGGGTTACGTCCTCGGAACGGGAACGGATCCAGGATGTCCTCACCCGGGTTGGCCTCGGAACCAAGGGGAACAGCAAGGCCGGGGCGCTTAGTCACGGTCAGAAGCAATGGCTGGAGATCGGCATGTTGCTCGCGCAGGATCCGAAGCTGCTTCTGGTGGATGAACCCGCTGCGGGCATGAGCGACGAAGAGACCGCCAAGACCGGCGAACTGCTCCTAAGCCTCGAGGGCAAACACAGTGTCGTCGTGATTGAGCACGACATGGCCTTCGTTCGCCAGTTGGGCCGGAAGGTCACCGTGCTGCATCAGGGTACCGTGCTCTGCGAAGGCAGCGTTGATCAGGTGCAGAATGATGAACGCGTCATTGAGGTCTATCTCGGTCGCAAGAAGAAGGAAAAGACATGACCTGTCCGGCCTTTGCCTGACTGGCCCGCCTCCGGAACACACACCCGCATGCTCAGCCTGTCCAACATCACCGTCTCGTATGACGGATCGCGCGTCCTCCGTGGCGTGGAACTCACCGTACCGGAAAAGAGTCTGATCTGCCTCATGGGTCGGAACGGAGTCGGCAAGACCACCACGCTCAAGTCCATCGTTGGGCTCGTGAAGACCGACACGGGTTCGGTGAAGCTTGCCGGCGAGGAGATCGGCAAGCTGGCGCCCGATGCGCGCGCCCGACGTGGCATCGGCTACGTGCCGCAGGGACGCGACATTTTCCCGCATCTCACCGTTCTGGAAAACCTCCGAGTTAGCGTGGTCGTTCATGGTTCCCGCGCCGCGGATCAAATGGATCGCGTTCTCGAACTGTTTCCCATCCTGAAGGAGTTCCTCCAGCGGAAGGGCGGGGTGCTCTCCGGTGGACAGCAGCAGCAGTTGGCCATCGCCCGGGCGCTGTTGACCGATCCCAAGGTCCTCATTCTCGACGAGCCCACCGAGGGCATCCAGCCGAACATCATCGATCTCATCGGCGAGGCGCTGCTGAAGATCAAGCGCGAGGGCCGCATCAGTATCCTCCTGGTCGAGCAATACCTCGATTTCTGCCTGTCGATCGGCGACTTTTTCCACATCATGGATCGCGGAGCCGTGGTGGCACGCGGCCCCATTTCCGAGCTGAACCAGGATCTGGTCCGCAAGCACCTCACCGTATGAGCCAGATCGGTACCTCGAAAATCGTTGGCATTCACCGAAGGGTTGCCGGCCTGGGCGCATTCGCCGCCGGGCTCGTTCCAGCGGTCGCGCATCCGGGACATTCGCTGCTTGAGGTGGCGCCATCGCATTGGGTGACCAGTCCGGATCACGTGAGCATGCTGGTGGGGGCGGGCGTTGCGCTCGGTCTGGTGACCCGTGCCCTGCGCGAGGGGCGGAGCCGTCGATGGGCCCAGGTGATGGCCGTCGCCTTGATTTGCAGCGCCGGGGTTCAATGGGGACTTGGCCGGTGAACCCGATGGCGGTCGACTCCGAATCGCGCCGCGGCCACGCCGCGTTGATCCTGCGTCGCGTCGCCGGCAAATCGGCGGTCGTCTCCGCCTTCGCCCGCGATCCCCTCAAACTCCTCACCCCGGTGCCCCGCGGTGAGGCCGTATGGGCCTGCTTGAGCAGCTTAGGCGGCGGCATGGTGGCCGGTGACGAAACCGCCCTCGACCTCGTGCTGGAACCCGGAACCAAGGCGTACGTCGGAACTCAGTCCTCGACGAAGATCTACCGCAATCCCGCAGGACGCGCCTGCGGTCATCGAACTCATGCAAGACTCGCGGAGGACACGTTGCTCGTGCTCGCTCCCGACGTGGTGCAGGCCTTCGCTGACTCTTCCTACCGGCAAGTTCAGGAGTTTGAACTCGCCCCCACCGCCAGCCTGGTCCTGGTGGACTGGCTCAGCTCCGGGCGCTCCGAGTGTGGGGAGCACTGGGCCTTCCGCCGGTTTGAAAGTCGCACTACGGTCCGAGTCTCGGGACGCCGCCGATTCGTCGATGCACTCGTGTTGGATGCGGATTCCGGAACTCTGGCCGGTCCGGGACGCCTCGGCGCCTGGCGCTGCCTGGCCACGGTGGCGTTGATCGGGCCGAGCCTCGCGGCCGACGTGACCCGGCTGGCGGCCGCAATTCAGGAACGTCCCGTGGATCGAAATGCCGTGGTGACACTCAGCGCGAGCCGTATTCCCGAGGGATTGGTGATTCGCCTGGCGGGTCGCGAGGTGGAACCGGTCCGGCTGGAATGGCAGCGTCTGCTTGCGCCGCTGGCCGATCGCTTGGGAGACTGTCCCTGGTCCCGCAAGGGCTAGTTGTCGCGGTCGCAGCTCCAACCCATTTCATTTCAGGACACACGCCATGCACCTCTCCCCACGGGAACTCGACAAGCTGATCCTTCACAACGCCGGCTTCCTTGCGCAGAAACGCCTCGCGCGCGGACTCCGGTTGAATCATCCGGAGGCGGTCGCGCTGATCGCCACGGTGCTGCTGGAGTTGATTCGCGACGGACGCAGCGTGGCGGAGTTGATGAACGTCGGACGCCAGATGTTGGGGCGCAATCAGGTCATGCCCGGGGTGCCGGAGATGATCTATGACGTGCAGGTGGAGGGCACGTTCCCCGACGGCTCCAAATTGGTCACCGTCCACCATCCGATTGCCGGCGAGAATGGGGATCTGGCCCTGGCGCTGTATGGCACCTTTCTGCCGGTTCCGGAACTGGCGCGTTTCCCCGAGCAGGCCCCTCTGGATGCGATCCCGGGATCCTACCTGCTCGCTGAGGGGGACATTGAAATCAACGTCGGTCGCGAGGCGGTGGAGGTGGCGGTGACGAATCTGGGCGACCGCCCGGTGCAGGTGGGCAGCCACTATCATTTCACCGAAACAAATCCGGGCCTGCGTTTCGATCGTGCGTTGGCGTATGGGCGCCGACTCGACATTCCCGCCGGTACTGCGGTGCGATTCGAACCGGGTGAGACGCGGACCGTGCGGTTGGTTGAAATCAGCGGCAAGCGGGTCATTCGTGGCGGCAACAATCTCGCCGGCGGCAAGGTTTCAGCCGCCACGCGCCGATCGGTGGCGGCCCGGTCCCGTAAGCGCGGATTCGGCACGACCTGACTCGCGGAGGAACCCACCACTCACATCCTTTTCCCCTTCCTCGCATGGCCCACAAGATGAAGCGCTCGCAGTACGCCGACATGTTCGGTCCCACCACCGGGGACCGCATCCGGCTTGGCGACACCACGCTCGAACTCGAGATCGAGCGCGACTACACCCACTACGGTGATGAATGCAAATTCGGCGGTGGGAAGGTGATCCGAGAAGGCATGGGGCAGGCGGCTGGAGTTGGAGCCAAGGGAGCCCTCGACTGCGTCATCACCAACGCCGTGGTTCTCGACCACACCGGCATCTACAAGGCGGACATCGGCATCAAGGACGGCCGGATCGCCGGCTTGGGCAAGGCGGGCAACCCCGATGTGATGGCCGGCGTTACCAAGGGCATGATCGTTGGGGTGACCACCGAGGTCATCGCCGGAGAAGGGTTGATCGTTACCCCGGGGGGACTCGACACTCACATCCATTTCATCTGTCCCCAGCAGGCGTACGAGGCGATTGCCGCGGGATTGACCACCATGGTCGGCGGCGGCACCGGACCCGCAGTCGGCACCTGCGCCACCACCTGCACGCCGGCGCCGTTCTATTTTAAGGCCATGCTCCAGGCCGTGGACAGCCTACCGCTGAACTTCGGATTCACGGGTAAGGGAAATACTGCGTTACCGGCTGGCTTGAAGGATCAAATCCGTGCCGGCGCAATCGGGCTCAAACTGCACGAGGACTGGGGCACCACCCCGGCGGCCATCGACTGCTGCCTCTCCATTGCGGACAAGCACGATGTCCAGGTCACCATCCATACCGACACCCTGAACGAATCCACCTTCGTCGAGGGGACCATCGCCGCCTTTAAGGGCCGAACCATTCACACCTATCACTCCGAGGGGGCTGGTGGCGGTCACGCGCCGGACATCATCCGCATTTGTGGGGAGCCGAACGTGCTCCCGAGCTCGACGAACCCGACACGTCCGTTCACCGCCAACACCATCGACGAGCACCTCGACATGCTGATGGTCTGCCATCACCTGGATGCCGGCCTTCCCGAGGACGTCGCCTTCGCCGAGAGCCGCATCCGTGGCGAGACCATTGCGGCCGAGGACATCCTGCACGACATGGGCGCCATCAGCATGATGAGCTCCGATTCCCAGGCCATGGGGCGCATTGGCGAGGTCATCACGCGCACCTGGCAGACCGCCGATAAGATGAAGCGTCAGCGCGGTCGCCTGCCGGAAGAGCAGGGCGCCAATGACAATCTTCGCATCAAGCGCTACCTGGCAAAGTACACGATCAATCCGGCGCTGGCGCACGGCATGGCGCATATCATTGGCTCCATCGAGGTCGGCAAGCTGGCCGATCTGGTGTTGTGGACGCCGGCGTTCTTCGGAGCCAAACCCGAAATGGTGGTGAAGGGCGGCGTGATCGCCTGGGCGCAGATGGGTGATCCCAACGCCAGCATTCCCACGCCGCAGCCGGTGGTCATGCGGCCGATGTTCGGGGCCTTGGGCCGGGCCACCGGGAGCTGCTCAATTGCCTTCGTCAGCCAGCTTTGCCGTCGCGAAGGCGTGGCTGCCAAATACGGTCTCACCAAGCGCATCGAGGCCGTGAAGGGGTGTCGCAAGGTCGGCAAGAAGGACCTGAAGTGGAACAACGCGATGCCGAAAATAACCGTCGATCCCGAGACCTACGAGGTACGGGCCGACGGCGTCCTGCTGACCTGCGAGCCGGCCAAGGTGCTGCCGCTCGCCCAACGCTACTATCTCTTCTGACCCGTGGAGCGTGCGTCGACAGAAACGGCCCTCCGCGCCACGGAGGGGGATTCCGGGGCGTCCGGCCCGGAGGAATGGTGGGTGTGGCAGTGGATCGATTCCTCCTTTCCCACCGGGGGCTTCGCGCATTCCGGAGGCATGGAGGCGGCTTGGCAGCACGGTGCGGTGCGCTCGCGTGAGGATTGCCGGGCCTACCTTTCGGCGAGCCTGGATCAGGCGGGTCATGCGGCGCTGCCCTGGGTGACGGCCGCGCACCGGGAGCCGCAGCGTCTGCTCGAATGGGACGACTGGTGCAACGCGTTCACCAGCAATCATGTCGCCAATCGCGCCAGTCGCGCGCAGGGCAGGGCGCTCTGGGCGGTGGCGTTGAAGACCTTTGGCGAGGAGCGTCTGCAGCCCCTTTCCCACTCCACCGCGATGACCCTCGAAGCCGCCGGACACTACGCGCCACGGTTTGGTGCCATCCTCGGTGTCCTCGGACTTCCCGCCCGCCGGGCTCAGCGTCTGTTCCTGTTTGGGCATCTGCGCAGCCTCCTCGCGGCGGCGGTCCGGCTTGGCATTGTGGGGCCGATGGAGGCGCAGGCGATGCAGTACCAATTGTCGCAACAGGGCGAGTCGGTCCTGGACCGTTGCGCCCAACTTGAACCGGACGACGCAACCCAAACCCAGCCGTTGCACGATCTCTGGCAAGGCGCCCAGGATCGCCTGTATTCCCGCCTGTTCCAAAGCTGACCCTTCAGTGGAGAGGTTTTAACCACTGATGGACACAGATAAACACAGATGAGAATGCAAAGCGGAACCACCAGTCATGCGCGCTGTTCCGTCGCTCTTTCTGAGTCTTTTAGCCAACGATCTCTTCCGGTTCCTATCTGTGTGAATCTGTGTCCATCTGTG
>JANXMD010000529.1 GCA_025354845.1 Verrucomicrobiota bacterium
CGTCAATCCGGCGGTACAACCGGTACTGGCGAGCCGTCGGTCCGAGGGGGATATTAAACCACGGATGCAGGATGCGGCCGCTTGCCGGCGACACCACCAGATGCGTGTCCGACGGCCAGTTGGTGGAACATCCTGGAGTGAGCGATCCGAACAGCCGGTCGCCCTTGGGAAGTGCGCGTCGTTCCGATTCCGGGATGACTCCGGCGAGGAACGAGTGGGCCATGCGCTGGCTTCCGGTAGGATACACGCCCGTTGCCGTCGAAGAGGTCCAGGTTCCGACCAGAGTCCCCAAGGCCTCAGCCGCGCATTCCACGCGCAGAGTGGCGCCGTAGTTCGACAGCGGAAGCGTCCACTGGATCTCCACGATGTCTTCGTCTGGTGGGAAAACCACGGAGGTTTCCGGGAGAACCACGCTGCCATCGTCGGTATTGGTAACCCGGAAGCGCGCCGCGCCGACGCCTGGTTGGCGCGTGCAGCGGGCAATGTAACTCGCCACCGAGGCGTCGATCGGCGGGTCCGCAATTTCCGCCGCGGCCGGAGTGTCAACGATGCAAGCCACGCGAAGGCAATCCAGTTCGGGGTCGATCAGGCTGGTCAGATCGGGTTTGGCCGGCGGGGAATTATCGACGAGCGACCCGAGAGCCGGCGGCCCTAGCGGCGACGCCAGATTCGGGCAACCCGGAGGACTGGCGTGGATCGCGCGGATGGCGAACCACCAGTTCGTTCCATAGGACGCGTCGCCCGGCTCTCGCCATCGTAGCGTTTGTCCGGTCGCGTCGCCGGGATCGGCCACCACGGCGATCCGGCGGATCGCGCCAGGATTGCCAGGGACAATGGGATCCGCGTCGAGATCGAGCCCGCCGCGCTGACCGGCGGTAAGTCGCGCAAAATCGAAGCCTCGGTACACTTCGTAGCGCGTCGTTGGTGTCCCATCGGCAGCCGGATTCGCCGTCCAAGAAACCTCCCAAAAATGGCCGTCGGTCGCGTTCCAACGCCGAGTCACTGCCAGCCGCGTGGGTACCGGCGGTGGGATGCGCCGGCATGCCGTGGCCAAGGCGCCTGCCGAGACATCGCCGGGCCGTCCCAGCGCATCCGCCGCCGCCGCGAAATAATAGTACTGTGAACCTTCCGCGAACGGGATCCCAGCTGCCGCGTAACGGCCGTGGTCGTCCGCAATATAAGTGTTGGTCCCGTCCGCGACGAAATTCGCGACGTTGGCGGCATCGAATAGTTTCGCCGGGAAAACCGGGCCGGGAAGGCGGGCAGCCCGCGCGCGGTCCGACAGGGCCAATCCGTCGAGCACTGCGGCCGTTGGCAGGGTCTTGTCGAGGCCTTTGGCTTCCGCGAGCGAGCGATCCACCCGCCATGCGACGTCCCCGTGGTGCCGCGACCCTGCGCGACGCAACGCCTCGGGAGTTGCCCACCGCAGGTTCACCGCGAGATCGCCTCGAGCGGTCAAGTCGGGAACCACGGCCAACGGCCCGGGCGCGGGCAGGCGTTCGGGTTGGCCGGCGCGGATGGTCGCACGTCCCACGACCGCGAGATCCGTTCCAGCGCCATCCTGTTCGCGGATCTCGATGGTCACCTCGGTGCCGATCGGGACATCGAGGCGGCCGGCCCAGGCCGTCCCGCGCGCGAGGCGCAGCGCCGGATGCGCGAGGCCGTACAGGTCGAGGAGATTGCCGAGACCGCTGTCGCCCTCGGCGCGGGTCAGGAGCGCCGCCAATCTTCGGGCCAGAGTCATCGCCGGTGCGTTCGTGCGGGTAGGCTCCCCAGGAGGCGTCGAGAGCACGGCGTGCAGCGCCACCAACTGCGCCTCAAGCGCGGGCAGGCTGTCGCCCACGCTGGCGCCGCGTGACAACAAAACTCCGACCGCGGTGGGATCCGCCGTGGACGCCACGGCCCCGCGCGGGACGAAAGGTCCGGATGGCCCGGTTCGCACAGACACCGCGAGCCGGTGTCGCGCGAGAAGTCCCGGTCGGTTCTCGCCGAGCGCGACATAAATCCACGGTCGGCCGCCGGAATCGAGCGTCGTCGTGGCCGTCGTGGTCACAAGCGGCGGCAGCGGCTCGGCGGCGGCGCATGCCGCCACGCCGGCCAGCAGGGCCGTGGTCCAGATCGCCACGATGGATCGCACAACGCTCATCCGTCAGAATTTCAGTTTCCTCACGCAGAAAATACCCGGCGGCGGTAAGGGGAAATAGTTTCCCTCCACGGTGACATCGAAGTCCTGCGACCAAGAGGCCGGTCCTACGCCGAATTTCGGCGTGAAACGACCGGTGATCGCGCCGCGAAAAAACGACGACGGATCCTTCAGGAAAACGTCGGCCATTTTTGGTAACCCGTCGGGAATAGAAAGCGCCAGAGGGATCGGGGCAAGGCCGCCGAGTGCCACCAGGTCCGCGCTGGCCGTCGCCGGCCCGAGACCCACGGCGATGCCCATCCGCCAGTGCTGGCCCGGGATGATCGATGTCAGGTTGGTGTTGCAGAACAGGAAGCTGCCTTGTCCACCGCTGGCCCTGAGCGTCACCACCGAATCCGGGATATCGAAGATCCGATTCAGCAACACGCTGCCGTCCGCCATCGCGTAGTAGCCGGTGAGGGGATTGGCCGCGTCCACCGAGTGCCGGCCCAGGCTCGCGAACAGTTCGTCGATCTGGGGATCGATCCATTTCACCAGTGCCGGATCGCACGTGCGCCCGAAGAATGCCCGGGTGGTGACGTCAAAAATCAAGATGCTACCTGCACCTTCCGCGCGTACGTAGTTGTCGCCGGGACCGAAGGCGAATTCGAAATCAGCCCGCTTCAGTGAGACGATGTCGACGTGAATGTCGGCGTCGAGGGACATGCCGCCGGACAGTGCGATCGGCTCGCCCTTGGCGTTCATTGTGTACTGCCCGTGGATCTCGGCGTGCGCGCCCGGGCACCCTCCGAGACTCGCCTGGCCGCTCGCCGTGACCGTGATCTGCATCCGTCCGTCCGGATTGCCCGCCACGCACGGCGGCACCGGTTGGTTGCCGTGGAGGCGTTTGAAATCCACCGTGCCCATCAAGGTGACGTTGTCGGGCACGTGCAAACCCAGCGTCGCGTTCAGGTGCGCGCTGTCGAGGAGGTCGCCAACGACCCGGGCCGAGCCCTCGATCTTGGTCATCTCCATCGTTTTGCTGAATCCGCCGATCGCCCGATTGACCTTGCCGGCGTTCTCGTTGAGATGATCGACCACCTGGTTGCTGAGCTCCTCCAGGGCGGATCGGACCACGTCGTTCAGCACGCCGAAGACCTGCTCGTACATCCCGGTGTATTCGTCGTGAAGCGGTTGCACGAGGTCATTGATGGTCTCCTTGGCCTGTGCAAGAAAATCGGAATCACCGATCACCCCCTTGACGGCGAGTTTCAGCTCCGATCGCAGCTTGGCCGGGTCCATTTCCGCGAAGTACTGCCCGTTGGGATCGTGCGCCTTCACCAAATGGTCGCGAAGGGTGGAAAGGACTTCATCGGGCAAGGCGCCCGCCTGGTTCGAAACTTTGAGCGCGGCCTCGGTGACGGACCGCACGTCATCCGCAAGCTTGCGGGCCGAAGTGGAAAGCGTGTGGACCTCGTTGAGCGACCGCTCGATGTCGTCAAGCGTGGTCCCGAGATCGCCGTTCAGTTCGGACGTGATCGAGTCGGTAACCTGCTTGACCTGGTCGGTCGGGATTCCGAGGGATCCGACCATCGCGACCGCATCCGTAATGAACGCCCCGCGTTTCCCATTGCCGTCCCGCTTGAGCAGCGTGTCTGCAGTCCCCAGTGCGCCGTCGATCGTGTCGAGGCCGTCGGCAAGTTGGCCGACGACGGAATTCGCCTGACCCACGCCACCGACGATGTCTTTGAGCTTTACCTGCAGTTGGTCGCGGATGTCCTTGAATCCTTGTGTATTCGGCGCGCCGATGGCCGCGGCGGCACCGGCCGCGCCGG
>JANXMD010000556.1 GCA_025354845.1 Verrucomicrobiota bacterium
GGGGATCACGCGTCAAGGGACGGCTCAAAGCTTGAGAGTCATCTGATTCTCCTCACCCAGCGCCCAGGCTTCGATGCCCTGTTCGCGGAGCTTGGTGGCGAATTCAGTCGCATATCCGTGCAACGTGAACACGCGTTTCGGCGCCACCCGCTTCACGAATTCGAGAAGGTCAGGGAAGTCAGCGTGATCGCTCAAGGGAAACGCGGCATCGGCCTGATACCGGTAGCGGCAGCTCGAATCGATCGCCCAGCCGGTTAGCACCGCCGTGCGAAGCTTCCCGCCCATGGCGGCCTTCAAGGCATTCAGCTTCGCCCCCGGCGGCGCCAGGACCACGCAGCCCGCCGCACGCTCCACATCCCATTCCTCCCAAGCCCCCAGCTCGCGGCCAAACCGCGCGTAGATCCGCGACATCTTGGCCGTGGGCGGACTCAGCATCACCCGCAGTCCGGCTTCGGTGAGCGAGGGGAGAATCTCCTGGCTCTTGCCCAGCGAATAGGCCAGCAGCAACGGCACTGCCCCTTCCGCAAGGGTCGCACGACACCAAGTCACCACCTGCGCCGCCACATCCGACAGCGGCGGAAAGATATACTTCGGACGGCCGAAGGTGGTTTCCATCACCAGCACATCGGCATGCCGCGGCTCGCAGAGCTCGGCCGAACGACCGGCCTGCAGTTTGAAATCGCCGGTGTACAGCAGCGACCCCGCCTCGCTCTCCACCAGGGACATGGCGGATCCAAGCACGTGGCCCGCCGGCAGAAGGGTGAGGTGCGCGGGACGGCGCACCTTAAACCCGGCATCGGACAGATCGACGCGCCGACCAAATTCGAGAACGTGTTCAATGCGCTCCCCGGAAACGCGGGCACGCATCAAGTCACGGGTCGCGGGCGTGAGAAACACCTCGGCATGACCGGCGATGTGGTCCGAATGGGCATGACTGACAAACACCGCCTCCGCCGGACCGATCGGCTTATGGGCATCCAGCCACAGGCCGAGCGCCGGCAGATGCACCGCACCGCGATGAAACTCAAACTCCACGCGCGATAGAAGAAGCGTATTCGGCCGCAGGAAGAAGGGAAAAGCGGTCGATCACCCACTTCCGATCGCGACGCGATCGCTTCGGTAGGGCGAGGCTCTGCCGAGCCGGGTACGTAGAGGGTACGTGGCACGTCCCTCAAGAAGGTGAACCGCGTCCGCCCACCCGGCTCACCGGGAGGTTCGCCCTACCGACGACTTGGGACTTTCGACTTTCGACTTTCGACTCGCTCCACGCTATTCCCTCCCCGCCGTGCCGATGTTTTCGCCCCAGACCCTGGATCAGGTGCGCGCCGCCAGCGACATCGTGGATGTCATCGGCGGCGCGCTCCCGCTCAAGCGCGCGGGCGCGAACTTCGTGACGCTCTGCCCCTTCCACAAGGAGAAGTCCCCCAGCTTCAACGTCAATCCGTCGAAGCAGATCTTCCACTGCTTCGGCTGCCACAAAGGCGGGGACGTCTTCACCTTCGTGCGCGAGTACGAGGGGCTCACCTTCAGCGAAGCGGTCATTCGGTTGGCGGAGCGGGCCCACATCCCGATCGAGGTCGACACCTCCCCGGGAGCCCAACAGGCCAAGAGCGTCAAGGACCGCCTGCTCAAACTGCACGAGGCCATCTGTGTCCGCTGGCAGCAATGCCTCGCCACCGAGGCCGGCGGACAGATCGCTCGCGATTACCTCGCCAAACGAGGGGTGAACGCCGACGCCATCAAGGAATTCCGCCTCGGCGCGGCGCCCGAAGCCTGGGACGACACGGTCAACTGGGCCAAGTCGAAGGGGTTTGACGCTGGGTTGTGCGAGCAGGCCGGTCTGATCCTCAAGAAGGCCGAGACGGGCCATTGCTACGACCGTTTCCGCGGCCGGCTCATGTTTCCCATCTGCGACGAACAGGGCCGGGTCATCGCCTTCAGCGGACGCATCCTCCAGGGTGACGAAAAATCTGCCAAGTACGTCAACTCACCCGAGACGCCGTTGTTCACCAAGGGCCGCGTGCTCTTCGCCCTCGACAAGGCCAAGCGTGCCGTCCTCGACGCCGGTCATGCGGTGATCTGCGAAGGTCAGCTCGACACCATTGCCTGTCACGCCGCCGGCATCCGCAACGTCGTTGCCCCGCAGGGCACCGCACTCACCGCCGACCACGCGCGCATCCTCAAGCGGTACGTCGAGGAAGTGGTACTGTGCTTCGACGGCGACAAAGCCGGACGGGCGGCGAGCATCCGATCCTTCGAAGGCTTGCTGGGATCGGGGCTGGCGATCCGCGTCGCGACGATTCCCCCGCCCGACGATCCCGACAGCTGGATCCGCCAGCACGGCGCCGAATCCTTCCGCGCGATTCTGGGCAAGGCCGAAGGCTACTTCGATTTCTACCTGCGCCATCTCTGCGCGGAGAACGACATCACCAGCGACCGCGGACGCCTCGCCGTCCTCCATGGAATGGGCATGGATCTCGCCAAAGCCGGCAACGCCGTGCTCCAGGACACCTACGCGCAGAAGACCAGTCAGCGGCTCGGGGTTTCAGTGGATGCCGTCCGCACGGAATTCCGGAAGATCCGTCCCGCGACGCCGCGTCCGGAGGTAGCGCCCAAGCCTGCGGCGACTTCCGCAACTGGACAAGTACTTGCGACGGCACCGAAAGCTCCGGCACCTCCCGAGGCTCGGCATCCCGACGAACCCTTACCCGACGATTCTGACGCAGCTCCAACAGTTGAAGTTGAGCCGCAAGAGATGCCAGAACGGCCCGAACGGTGGTTCCTCAAGTACATTTTCTCCTCTCCCGATCTCGCACATTTCGCGGCGATACATTTGGACCCGATGTGGATTCCAAACGCGCTGGTTCGCGAAATCACTGCAGTCTATTTTTCTGCCCAAGCGGATTTACCAAGTCTACTCGCACACTTTGAGAGCAATCCGTTGGCGCAACAGATTATCGGTGAAGCTGCTTTTGAGAAGCGGACCATACCAAAAGTTGAGACTCAGCTCGAAACATACATAAAGAAGATCCGAGATGAGTGGTTCGTTTTTCGAACGGAACAGCTGGGTTCAATTGTTTCTGACGGTTCACTACCCCACGCTGATAGGGTGGCCGCCTATATGGAACAACAGGACCTCCGTGTCGCCAAACTTCAACCCCTTCGGCCCTTGGGCGACGCGTAGCCATCGAAGCGTCGGCGCGCAAATGAGAAGACTGCACCGCCTGAAGGCGGGACTCCGAACAATTCGCCTCACTCCGTTCCAGTCCTCGCAGAACGGCCAATCCACCCAGAGTCCCAACCGGGCAGCGCACGGCAAGACGAGCCCTCACCCTGGTCCCGCCCGTTCGGAGTCCCGGCTTCAGCCGGTCCGGAGCGCCGACATCTTGCCGGCCAGTCGATTGGAATTTGGGACGCATTGAGAACGCCGAACGGATCCGCTTTCCAAAGGCAGGAACTTCCCAACCCAACGCGGGCAAACGGTTTACTATTTGGAGTTCATCCTAGAGAGTGACGGGGTCAATTCTTCGCCCCAGATTCCAAGATGCCAGACTCGGCCATCGCACACCCAACCCCTGATCACCATGAGCCAATACGTCGATGGATTTGTCTTTTCGATCCCCAGTGACAAACTCGCAAACTACAAGAAAATGGCCACCAAGGCGGGCGCCCTTTGGCGCGAGCATGGAGCGATCCAATACCGGGAGTGTGTTGGCGATGACATGACTGTCGAGGGCATGGTCAACTTCCCAAAGCTCACCAAGGCCAGGCCGGGCGAGGTGGTGATCTTTGCCTACGCGGTTTTCAAGTCTCGCAAACATCGTGACGCCGCCAATCGAAAGATCATGGCGGACCCGCGCGTGGCGGCGTTATGCGAGAAGTTTGACATGAAGCTCGACTGCAAACGCATGAGCTACGGCGGCTTCAAGACGCTGGTGGACCTTTGATCCCCTTGCGTCGGGCATCCCTGGATCCCGATTTGTTGAGCTAGAGGACGCCGCCCATGGGGTAACGATTCAGTGCGCGGATCGAATCAACGCCCTACTGGCGGAACACCTCGCGAGTGCCGAACGCGAATCAACGGGTCCAGTTCGGAGCGGGTGACGAGAAACGAGATTCCGGGAAAGGAATCGAAAGTAACCCGGACGCGAAGTGGGGGTCGTCCCATCGGGGGCGCGATTGATTTGGGCCGCGCGGCAGCGACGGCCCCACCGGTATTCTTCAATGCCCTCGCGCCCTGCTTTCGTGCTTTCCAAATTCACTCTTCAATCCGCCCGGCCGGCAAGATGCCGGCGCTCCGGACGTTGCGGACACCATCTCCGATCTCCCATCTCCCATCTCCCATCTCCGAACTTCGATCTCCGAACCCCTCCGCGTCTCAGCGTCTCCGCGGTTCCAAAACCCTCGTTAAAGAACACCGAGCAGCCGTGCGGAGGCGACGGCGGCGAAGATCAGAATCAGGTTGTCGAAGCTCTTCTGCGGGATCACCGACACGATCTTGCGACCCAGAAACAGACCACCGGCAATGAACGGAATCAGCAGCACATTGAAGAGCAGCGAATTCGTCCCAATGAGACCCAGCTGCGCGCTGAAGGGGATCTTGATGAGGTTAATCAGCAGGAAGAACCGCGCGGCCGTGCCCACGAAGGCATCCTTCGGCAAGGAGACCGCCAACAGGTAGAGCCCCATCACCGGACCCGCTGCGTTGGCCACCATCGTTGTCACGCCGGCGATGCCGCCCATCGCCCAGGCAAACGCCCGGCTGTGGGGAAGGTGCGCGAACAGATCAGGCTTCAGATTCCGCCACAATTGAACCACGGCGAGACACAGCACGATGCCACCGATCCACGGATTGAACCGGGGACCCGCAATCTGATGGGCCTGCGCCCAGTGCATGAGGGCCCACCCGATGCCGACGCCAATCACCGCCGGCGGCAAGGTACGGATCACATATACCCAGCGCGCATCACGGCGGAACAACAGCACCGCCCCAATGTCCCCGCACACCAGCATGGGGAGAACCACGCCCGTAGAGGCGATGCCTGGAAACAACTGCGCGAAGATCACTACATGCATCAGGCTGATGCCAGGCAACCCGCTCTTCGACACGCCGATCCCCACGCCGGCCAACGCGGCGAACAACCACTGGGCTACGGTGAAATCGGGGAGCACGAAGTTTTCGGAGATCGAAGATCGGAGATGGGAGATCGGAACTCTCTGCGTCTCCGCGCCTCTGCGGTTCAACCGAATCAGGCCGGGAGGTCCACCCACTGACGCA
Organism: Verrucomicrobiota bacterium; assembly: GCA_025354845.1. Taxonomy (GTDB): domain Bacteria; phylum Verrucomicrobiota; class Verrucomicrobiia; order Limisphaerales; family UBA9464; genus CAIVQB01. The sequence goes on from JANXMD010000556.1 coordinate 5,279, forward strand.
ACTCCGTCGAGCGAACTGCGGCATCCATCACAGCTTGGGCCCGGGCGCCGTCGTGGAAGGTGACAGCACACGGACGCTGTTCGCGGATGGCGTTGATGAACTCGATGGCCTGGTCGTAGCGGAAGGAGATCAGAGGATCGCCGACACCCGGATCCCGCGGTGAACCGGGCCATACGTGGAATTCCTTGGGAATGATGAGCGGCGCTAGGCCGGGGCCGCCGACCTTCCCGTGCTGCAGTTCATTCCATTTGCCTGTGGTGAATTCGAAGGTGGCCTCGCTGCCGTTGATCTCCACGTAATCAAGGCTGCGCCAGGATTCGTTGCGGCCGCTGGCCAGCTTGGAGCTTTCCAGCACGCCGCTGGCGCCGTTGCGGAACTCAGCAAGGATTGCCACCCAGTCGTCGGTGTCGTTCACCGCGCCGCCGCGGACGGGCGTGAGCGTCATCAGATTCGCGACGAGGCGCTTCATCGGTCCGATGAGCTGCAGGGCGAAGTCGATGCGGTGGCTCAGCATGTCGCCGATCTCACCGGTGCCGGCCAGCTTCTTGGACTGGCGCCAGCCCAGGTTGCGCGTACCCCAGTCCTGGAGCCGGCAGGAACGGAAATGATATGGGATCCCCATATCCCCGCGAGCCACCAGATGACGCAGATAACGCATCGCCGGCACGAACTGATAGGTAAAGGCGGTCATGTGTCGCACCCCGGCCTTATCCGCCTCCTCGGCCATGCGGGCGGCATCGGTGGCGTTGAGAGCCAGCGGCTTTTCGCAGAGCACGTGCTTGCCCGAGCGCGCCGCAGCGATGGCGATGTCGGGATGCAGAAAATTCGGCGTCGCAATGATCACCGCATGGACGTCCTCGCGGGTGACGATCTCCTTCCAATCCGTGGAGGCGACCGGCGCGCCGGTCTGCTGTCGGGCCGTCTCCAAGGTGGCGGGATTCGCATCGCAGAGGGCGTGGACCTTGACGTCCTGGCACAGTGCGAGTCCGGGAAGATGGTTTTGGAGGCTAATGCCGCCGGTGCCAATGATGGCGATGTTGAGCGTGCTCATGAATAAACGAAACGCAGCGAACCTACGCATCCCGGCGCGATGGTGACAAGCGTCGGTCCGATCCGTCGTTCAACCCAAAAACGGGGATTTCAACCACAATGGACACAGATTAACACAGATTGAATGAGCCTTGAGACCTGGTTCCAGGCGGTAGCCATGCGGTGAGCTTCATCAACCGGAATCCATCGGCGTATTCCTCCCAGTATCTGTGTCCATCTGTGTCCATTGTGGTTTCAGCCTTCTTTAACTGTCGGTTGCAGGTTCAACGCGACAAGGGAAGCTCATAGAGGCCGAACCAGCGCTGGCTGGCGGAGTCACTGCCGGTGACCGTGAAGCGCACTGGAACACCAGGCGTCACCCAGTCCGCGGGAATCTCAAGTTCCAGCGGCCCGCAACTGTCCTCGGCATTGCGTTCCCGCACGGTGTAGCGAACCCGCACCGCGCCCGCCGCATCGCTCCATTCCTCATCCTCCAAAGTGACGTCGAAGCGGACTGGCGCGTGCTCGCCAATGCGAAGCTGAAACCCTCCCGTGGGTTGGGAAATGAGCCCCATCGCCGCGGCAAATCGAAAGCGCATCCGTCCCCCTTCCGGAACGGGTGCCGGGGCATCCCACACGAGTTCTGTTTCCCCCGGGCTTTGCCGGCAATGCGCCAACGGGTGCCGTCCAACAAATCCGGGATACTCCAGCCGACCTCCACTACGGATTCGTTGGAACGGCGTCGCCGCCAGAGCACGAATCGCGGCTTTCGCGGCGTCACCCGATGCCGTTCCAAACGCGGCCACCGTGCCGCCCCGGACCCACGACAGCAGATCGGCAAGGGCCTGCGGCTGGAGGCCCTGTTCCAATCCCTCGGGCATCAACGACTGCGACTGAGCCTGGATCGAAAGGATTTGGCTTCGGCTCACGCGATCCACCACCCCACCCGGTTGCACCACCTCAAGTCCTGAACCGGTTTCGTTGCGCAGAATTCCAGTCAGCGACCGGCCATCGCGCAGCTCCACGGCGAAAGCGGTGAAGCGCGGTTCGATGGCAGAATTGGGATCGAGCACCGCCTGCAGAAAATCGGGTGCAGGCTTGGTGCGGTAGGGGGCGAGATCCGGGCCGACGGCATTGCCATGACCTCGAACGCGGTGGCATGAGGCACACAACCGATCGAACTCGCGCATGCCGCGCTGATCGTCCCCACGCAACTCGGCGACCGGGGCGAATCGCTTCACAAGCGCCGCCCGCTCCTCGTGCGTTCCGGGCCCGAACAAAGCTCGGGCTCGCGCAGCAAGGACCGCATCCGTGTGGGCGACGAGCCGCTGACGCTGGGACGGGGTGAGTTCGCCGACGCTCAACTCCTTTCCTTCAAGTCGTGTGACCAATTCCTCCGTCCATTCGCGTCGTCCGAGGGCAAGCTCGATGCCCTCATTCCGCCAGCGAACGGGTCGGGCGGCGGTGCCGGCGAGCAGCCTCTTTGCTAGGTCGAGATCTGATTGCTGCGCCAACCCTTCGCGAACTGCGGCATGCAACGCGGGAGCAAGCTCGGCATCAAAAGCGCGCACCCACTCACGGTATCGCTCGGGATCGGATCGATGCTCGATGGTCCAGACCTGAATCAGCGCCAGCGCCGCCGGCTCAGGCAGTCGGCCGGCGGCAAAATCGGCGCCGACGGCGGGCAGGAGCCGAGTTCGAACCCGGTCCATCACCGCGGACGATTCCGCGCCCTTCAAGTGCAGAAGCGCGGCGTAAAGCTGCAGCACCGGACCCGCATTGGTAGCAATCGGCTCAACGGCGAGGTGGGCAGGAGGCAACCAGCGGGTGAGCTCCCGAACCAGCCGCGAGGCGTCACCGAGGCCGGTCCACGTTTGTACCGCGCCACTCCAGAGCTCCGATTGGCCCGGTTGATCGAGGACGTCGGGCCCAGGCAATTCCGCACCGGGAATGCCGGGCAACGAGGTCAACAGCGCGGCGCGGATCCAGGGATCACTCGCGTCCCGCCGGGCCAGCGCCCGAAAGACCGACGCAGCGTCCGGGGAAGCGAGAGTTCCCAGCGTGAGCGCGAGCTGGAAGCGGACCCCGGGATCGGCATCCGCGGTGAGATTCTTCATGAACCCGAGCAACCCGACGCGTCCCTCGGCAAAGCGCACCGCGACCCGGCGCACGCCGGGATCGGCATGGCGCATCGCTTCGTGCAGCAGCTCGTCCTTCAATCCACCAACGCCAGCGAGGATCGCCACCGCCTGCGCGGCGCCGGCCGGGGAAGCACCCTCCCGGACGATCGCCTCGATCATTTGGACCGCCCGTTCCTTGAGCGGTTCGCGCGCGTGGTGTCGCAGCAATTCGCGGTGCACCAGATCGCGTTCCACGCCGTTCGCCGACTCAAGCAGCGGGGCCAGCTCCGCGGGCTGCATCAGGGTGTAATCGCGCAACGGGATGGCATCGACACCGGCAGGGACCACTCGCCAGATCCGCCCCGTCCCGGCACCTGCCCGGACATCGAGCTGCGCCAGGCGCTCGGGCGGAATCCAGCGCGGGTGCTCGATGACAAACCGGTTCATGTCCACGACCCACAACGCGCCATCCGGACCGGTGCGCACCTCCACCGGCCGAAACCAATTGTCGGTGCTGGCGAGGAACTCGCGATCCTGCTCATCGGCCGCGCGCCACGCCCCGCGAATCAGGCCCTCGGGACGGAGCACGGCTCGACGCACCAGATTGTGGACCGGTTCGCAAAGGAAGGCGTTCCCCGCGAGGTCGGTGCCCAGAAGGGAATCGCGGTAGATCTCCGGACCGCATCCGGAGGTGAGATGATTGACGGCCTGAGGATCGTTGAAACGCTCCAGTGTGCGACTGATGGGAAAGACCCGATTGGGATCCGTCCCGCGCGCGAGCGACACGCGGGCGGGGGGTGGCGTCACATAAGGGTTGCGGCGAAGGAAGCGATCCTCCATGGGGAACTGCCAGAGCAACGTGCTGTTGTCATTGCCGAAGTCGTTGCCGAAATCATCGCGCGTGCGTCCTTGCTGGCTCACGCCCGCCAGTGCCTCGAACTCGCCGGTGTCCGGCTTGAAGCGGAAGTCGCGCCCGCTGGCGTCGATTTCGCGTCCGGTTTTGAGCGACCGGACCTTGCCGCCAAACAGGCTGCCGCTGCCGTACACCCAGCCGTCGAGACCCCAACGAAGGCCACTGACCCGTGCCTGAAAATTGTGCGTAGCGAATCCGGTGAAGAGCGTCTCGATTCGATCGGCTTTGCCGTCGCCGTCCGTGTCATGCGCCCAGAGAATATCGGGCGCGGCACAAATCAAGACGCCGTCGCCCCAGACCATGAGGCCGGTCGGAAAGGGAAATCCGCTGGCGAACACCTTGGACTCGTCGAACACGCCGTTCGCCTTGTGATCGGTGAGCACGGTGATCCGCCCGCCCGCCTTGCCCTTGCCGTCGGTGCCCGAGGGGTAGTCGATCATCTCGCAAACCCACACGCGCCCGTCGGGACCAAAGTCGATGGCGACCGGCGAATCCAAATGTGGTTCCCCGGCCACCGCACGCACTTCGAGTCCCGGACGGGTGCGAAAACTCAAAAGCGCACCCACCACCGACTTCATCGGCGGGAGAAACTCGGCCCGCGGCCCGCCGGTCCGGCGCATCGATTCAGGCAGAAGTTCCCGCACGGCCCCGTGGATCCGGTCCTCGCTTTCCGGGGCCAGGCGCGCCGGACGATCGTAGTACCACAACGAGGACTCGGCCTCGTATCCGCCCTCGGTCAAAATGCGACGCGACGGGATGTAGCAGGGCACGTCGTTGGCATAGGCATTGATCCAAAGTCGATCTGGATCGTAGTCGCGCTGCAGGCGAAGCGCGTAGTCGACCACCACCTCGCCGGCCAGGAACACCATCGAGAGGCGGTCGCCAAAGCTCCAAGTCTGCACCCGATACGGCAGTGTGGTAGGCAGCGTTTCCCCCCGATCCAGCCGTTGAAGGTTGCGGCGGGCGTGATACCCCACGATGCCTGACTGCTTGGCGCGCTGCTCCCAGCCGGCTCGATCCGGCAGCGGCTCGAAGGGCAATGGGAATTCCCGATACCGGCAGGTCGGAGGCGCCGTGAGCTCGGTGCCCTGCGCGAGGAGGAGATCCAATTCGGCGGCTGCGGCGCGGCCGTGAAGGCGCGACAACGTCCGTCCGAAGTCGGCACCGCCCCGGGGAGAGGGATTGGAATCGGCGCCACAACCAATGGACACCATGGCGACCACGCCGGGATGCGCCTGCTCAATGGCCTCCTGCGCGTCGCCGGCCCAGTCGCCATGAACGCGATTAATCTCACTGCCCAGCGTCGTACAGTGGCAGGCGTAATTCACCACCACCGCACGGAGCAGGCCGCCGAGATCGGTCACCATCAGGGCGGAGAACGAACGATCCGTGGGCCCGTCTTTCGTGCGGCGGTTGGCCGCGAAGCCGACGGTTCCCCGCGCCCATTTCAGACGGCCCGGACTGCGATCCGCGAGCGCGGCCAACACGACGGATTCGAGTTTGTCCGTCAGTTCGGCGGTGTAGCGATGAATATGCTCCTGCTGTTCGGCGGGTAAATCCTCGGCAAAGATATTGGCGGCGAAGCCCTCGGTCATCGGACCACTGTGAGTATGGCTGGAACACACCGCGAAATGATCGCGCGGAATCCCGGCCCTTTGCTTCAGCCGTGCGGCCACCGCGTCAATCACCTGGGCGCCAACCCCGCAATTGTCGACGGTTACCAGGATGCTGGGCCCCTCGCGGTCGGAGCCGATGGCGAGCGCCTTGGCCCAGAGGCGTTGCTCCACGCCCTCGGACTCCGTTTTGCGGGCGACGTAGCCGGTCAGTCGGATGGGACCCGAAGGCGTCACGTCGATCCGGGCGACACCAATTGACAGCGTTGGCGCGTCGGCTCCGACGAGCGCGGAAAGCAGGCTCGTCATCGCCAGTCCGAGCCCGAGCATCAGGCGAGCTGCCCGGCCGGTGCCGGAGCGCGTTCGGTGAAGGAACATGTCGGGAGTTATCCCCCGTCATCGCGGCCGGATCAATCCCGCGCAATCCAGCCGCCACCGAGCACGAGATCCCCATCGTCGCCCCCGTAGAACACGCAGGCCTGTCCCGGAGCAATGGCGCGGGCCGGTTCATGCAAGTGCACGGACGCCGTTCCGTTTGGTCCGGGAGTGACGGTCGCCGTAGCGCCGGGATGATTGTACCGAATCTTGGCGCGGCACTCGAAGCTCGCGGGAGGCACCTCCCAGGGAATCCAGTTGCAGGTGGTCGCCGTGAAGCGGTCGCGGTTGAGCCGCGATTCCGGACCCACCACCACACGATTGCTCACCGGATCGAGTTCCACGACGTACAGCGGATCCCGCGCCGTGACGCCGAGACCGCGCCGTTGGCCAACGGTGTAGAATTCCACCCCTTCGTGCTCCCCGAGCTTCTTTCCGGTTTCATCCACGATGTCGCCGGGATGCCGTTCCGCCAACTTCGCCTCGCGCAGGAACTTTCCGTAGTCGTTATCCGGCACGAAGCAGATTTCCATGCTCTCTTCCTTGTCCGCCGTTCGGAGCGAACAGGTGCGGGCGACCTCGCGAGTGTCGGCCTTGGTTCGCTCGCCGAGCGGGAACATCGAATGCGCCAACTGGTCCTGACGAAGGCTGAAGAGGAAGTAACTCTGGTCCTTGCGGAGGTCGCGTCCGCGCAGGAGCAACGTCCGTCCCGATTTGGGATCCTGCTGCAACCGCGCAAAATGGCCGGTGGCGATGAAGTCGCAACCGAGCTGCCGGGCACGATCGATCAGCACGCCGAACTTCAGGTGCTGGTTGCACATCACGCAGGGATTCGGGGTGCGCCCGACACGGTATTCAGCGGCGAAATACTCGATGACCTTTTTCTGAAAAAGCCCGGATTCATCCACGAGGTAGTACGGCACACCCAGTTGCGAGCAGACACTGCGTGCGTCCATGACCGCCTGGGGTCCACAGCACTTATCCTCGGCTCGATTGACGCAGTCCTGCGGCCAGAGCTTGAGCGTCACGCCCACCACGTCGAAGCCCTCCGCCTGCAACAACGCCGCCGTGGCCGAGGAATCCACCCCGCCACTCATACCAACCAAGACCCGCTGATTGCGCGACTGCGTCACCGGTGAATCATGGCACAAGGTGTGGGAAACATTGAACCTGAAATCCACCATGCAAGCCATGGAGGGACCGGGAGGAACATCGATGTCGAGGCGTTCGCCAGACGTTGTAATGCCTCCGCCGCGCCGGCATCCCCATTGCGGCGCGGCGGAGGTCCTGCTCTCTTGGTGTCATGACATTCGCCGCGCTGCGACGCTTTCTGGTTCCCGGGTTTAGTCTGATTGTGGGCGGTCTGCTGCTGACCGCACCCACTGGCTGTGCTTCAAGCGGCGTCAAGCCCGGGGTCGGCACGGTGGCCTATCAGCATGGATCCTTGGTGTCGCAGGTGGCCGCCGACATGGATGCCACCTGGGACGCCTGCCTGGGCGCCGTCAAACGACTGGAGTTCGAGGAGGAAACCTCCGCGAAGGATGCGCTCGAAGCCACGCTGGTGGCCCGGTCGGCAACCGATCGGCGGATTACCTTCGCTCTACGTCGAGTGTCGGAGAAGGTCACCGAAGTGCGCATCCGCGTTGGACTCTTTGGCGACGAGCACTTCGCACGCGAGGTTCACGAGTCAGTTCGCAAAGGGCTCTGAATCGAATTCCGCGGCGTTCATGATCCTCGTCCCCACTCGCGTCGCGGCCAGCGGCATCCAGGGCAATGGCCTCTTTGCCTTGGAAGCGGTATCGAAGGGCACCCCGTTCTACCGGTTTCTGCCGGGTTTCGATCAGGCACTTTCGCCGGAATCCTGGACCGCGATGCCGGAACCGGCGCGGGGATTCGTGCGCCATTTCAGCTACTTCGACCGGGTGTCAAACCGGCTGGTTTTGTCCGGCGATGACGCCCGGTTCATGAACCACTCTGAAGCGCCGAACACTGGCGTCCCTGACACCGCGGTTTTTCAGCCTGGAGAGTCGATCATCACCGTCGCGCTCCGCGATATTGCGGTCGGCGAGGAGCTCACCTGCGACTATCGTGCCTTCGACGCCGACGTGGCGTGGAAGCTTCGGCAGGTGCCGGCAGAGTCACCGTTGGGTGGCACGATTGGACCCAGTCAACCGGTGGAATGCGGTTCAGGGATGAGCGACCCGGAGAAACCGGGCGTCGGCATCCTGCGTGATCGGCTGGATGAATTGCGCCCCGCGAATCGTTGACGCCCCGGGGAGATCGGCCCACGGACTCCGAGGGCTGACTTCCGCGGTGAATTGAAGCCGTGATCCGACGAGGTTGGTGGACCATGTGGCCTTCAGGTCCATTCCACGTCGTTCAACAAAGAGGGAGTTGGGCGAACCAAGGAGGGCGACGATGTATCCATCTTCGATGAATTGCTTATAGTCGCCCCAGGCTGCGGGAATCCGCGTCGAAAAGCGCACGCCCCAACGGACAACCGTTCCATCGCGTTTGATAGCGGCGCTTCCACCACCCGCTGCGCCGATGGCGACAACGTCGGCTAAGGCGGCGACGGGCACGGTGGAGCGCCCGTTGCTGTTGTCGCCCCAGGCGATCACCGAGCCGTCGGACCGCAGGGCCATCGAGTGCGACAAGCCCGCGGCAATCGCATTGTTACTTCTGGGTTCGACCCGGACGTTATATGGGGGGTCTGTGTTTACCAGTTGAATGGTCACACCTCCAAGTAACCGATCAACATCTTCGGCCTTTGCCGAGTCGCCGCAGAGCAGCCGATGG
>JANXMD010000564.1 GCA_025354845.1 Verrucomicrobiota bacterium
GGTGAGAGCCGCGCCTGAATCAGGTCGCCCTGATCAGTAAACAGAAACAGCGACGCGCCGTTCGGAGTCAGGTGAACGCTGGCTCCTTTTTGCAGTTTGGTGACGCTGTTGTTCTGCCAACGTTCCTGACCGGTCGCGGCGTCGAGGCAAACGAACACTCCTCCGGATCGCGGGCTGTAAATCGAATCGTCCTGAAAGAGCGGGGTGGAGGTGTCGCTCAGAATGCGGCGGGTGCCAGACGGTGTATCCGGCCACAGAACTTTTGCGGCTGGTCGGGTCGGGTCGAGCTGAAACATCAGCCCGCTGACGAGGAGTCGATCCCCATGGAGAACCGGCGTGGAGACGGCGGAGAAACCGGGACTACCGCCAGAAACCGTGGGTTCACGCCAGAAGACCGCGCCATTGGTGGGGTTCAACGAGGTGACCGATTGCCGCATCCAGACGATAAGCTGACGGGTTCCTCCTGCCGAAACAATGATCGGTGAACTCCAAGTGGAAGACTCGTCGAGAGCTCTCCAAACTTCACGACCGGTGACCAGATCGAAGGCGACCACCCCCGCGGAGGGTTTTCCGCCGAGCGCGACGATCAACAGGTTGCCATCGACCAGCGGTGAGGCGTCGAACGAGCTCGGGGGAAGCTGATACTCGGTGCCGAGATCTCGCCTCCAGATCACCGTTCCTGTGCGGGCATCCAGACAGGTAAGCTTGAAAAACATGCTAATGCTGTACACGCGGCCGCCATGAAAGAGTGGCGTGGAACCCGGTCCGCGAGTTTGTTCGGGAGTGAAAAACCAGTCCGGTGGGACGGCGTCGTGCTCCGCCTTCCACACCTCTTTGCCGGTTCGGGCGTTCAGACAGAGAACGCGTTCGTGGACGATCGGTTTTTCGACGACCAGATCGGACAGGTAAAGCCGCCCACCGCTGAGAATCGGGCTCGAGAAGCCGTAGCCAACCGCAGCTTTCCATTTGAGCGCCGGCCCGTTTGTCGGAAGCGAGGTCACAATACCGCCCTCGGCCCAAACGCCGTCGCGATTCGGTCCGCGCCACTGCGGCCAGTCCGTCGCAAAGATCGATCCCTGAATCAGGAGGACACAGATCCAAGAAAGACGTTTCATAGAATTCCGAGTCATCGGGGGTTACCCATTCGTGCGCGGGGTCAGCCGACAGATGGCACCGACGACCGACCTCGAATCAAACGCTTGGCCGCCGTGATCAACGGCTGTTCGATCCTCTTGTGAGTGACCACTCCGACAGCAGCAACGACCGCCACGACGACCGCCACCGCGACCACCGTCAACGCAGGGGATTTGCCGAGGGATCGGCCCGCTTTTTGCGCCGCCTGGGTGATGAATGGATGGGTCAGGTAGATGGAGTAGCTGGCATCACCAAGCAGGATGAGCCAGCGGTTGGAAGTGGAGGATCCGGAACGATGAAGGTGCACAGCACCAGCGACCAAAATTAGGGCGGGCATGCCTTCGGTCAACACACGAGAGACCTCTGGCCAAGCGAGCGGGAGGAGGACGTTGGCCGCCAGCGCGGCGGCACACAGGAATAAGATTCCGACGCGGGCCATCCCAGCCACGGTAGGGAGTCGATCGTGGTAGAGGCCGAGCATCATTCCCGCGGCAAATTCGAGTAAAATGGGATCGCTGTAGAAAACCGCCAAGTCCCTGGAAGGGCGAAAAAGCCAACCGCTCAGAACGAGCGCGGCGATGACGCCGGCGACGACGATGATTCCAAACTCCCTTCTCGGAAGGAGGAGCCCCAGCGCGAAGAGGGCGTAGAAAAACATCTCAAAATTCAGCGTCCATCCGAGGAAGAGCACCGGATGAAAGAGTCCGTTGGCTTTTTTAAATGGGATAAACAGCAACGATTTGCCGAGCTGTACCGGGTCGGTGGATGTGGACTGGAGCAAGGTGGGCGCAATGACGGCGATACCGAACACCGAAATCGTCATGAACCAGTAGAAGGGAACAATCCGGATGATTCGATTGGTCATGAAGTCGAGGGCGGAAACCGGCCGATTCCGTGTCGTGTAGACCATGATGAACCCGGAAATGACAAAGAACAGGTCCACTCCGCCATGCCCGAAAGGCTTGAGATGGAGAGACGCCAGGAACCCCTCGAGGTGGACGAAAACAACGAGCAAGGCCGCCACGGCGCGAAGTGCCTGAAGGTTGCCGATTCCCCGACCGCCCACAGTCGGGCCGAATAGCTGCCCCATGGCTCGACCGCCTTCGTGCTCCTTCATTGGTGTCGTTAGAGTACGGTGCCCCCGATTGGCAGGGGAAACCAAAACCTTCAGGACCAGTCGTCAGATTTTCCTAGACAACCCTCCAGGCGGAAGTGCTTTTGTCTTCGGTCTTTGCTAACTCGGCAAAAGACAATGTCCCTTATGCAGAAGCGAATTCAGTTCGTCGATCTCCAAGCCCAGTACCAGACCATCCGTGCCGACGTGGACGTCGCGGTGGCGGGGGTGCTGCAGCGGGGTGATTACATCCTCGGCGAGGATGTGAAAAAGTTCGAAGAAGAGTTTGCCGCCTACTGCAAGGCCTCGCATTGCGTGAGCGTTGGCAACGGCACCGAGGCGCTGCACTTGGCCCTGATGGCGTGCGGCATCGGACCGGGCGACGAAGTGATCACCACCACCCACACCTTCATTGCCACCGCCCTGGCGATTCACCAGGCGGGCGCCAAGCCGGTGCTGGTGGATTGCGAGCCGAACCAGTACACGATCGACGTCTCCAAGATCGAGGCGGCGATCACGCCGCGAACCAAGGCGATCTTGCCGGTCCACCTATATGGACAGCCGGCAGACATGGATCCGATATTGGAGATCGCGCGCCGGCACAAGCTTCAGGTCATCGAAGACGCCTGCCAAGCCCACGGTGCCGAATACAAAGGCCGCCGCTGCGGCACGCTCGGCGACATCGCCGCCTTCAGTTTTTACCCGGGAAAGAATCTTGGAGCCTGCGGAGACGCCGGCGCCATCGTCACCAACCGCAAGGACCTCGCCGACCAGGTCTGGCTGTTGCGCAACTACGGCCAGAAGGTGAAAAACGAACACTTGTGCAAGGCGTTCAACACGCGACTCGACACCCTTCAGGCGGCCGTGCTGCGGGTGAAGCTCCGTCATCTGGAATCGTGGAACGAGGCCCGTCGCCGTGCCGCCGCGCAATATGACGAGCTGCTCGCCAGCGCCCAAGTGGTGCGCCCGAAGCTCGCTCCGAACGCGACCCACGTGTACCACCTCTACGTGGTGCGCACCCCGAACCGCGCCAAACTACAGGCCGCCCTCGAGGCGGGAAATGTGTCGACCGGCATCCACTATCCGATTCCGGTGCACCTGCAGCCGGCCTTCGCGGATCTTGGTTTCTCTAGGGGAAGCTTCCCGGTGGCCGAGGCGGTGGCGTCGGAAATTCTTTCGTTGCCGATTTTTCCGGAAATCACCCGCGAGGATTTGGAGAGGGTGGCGACGATCTGTCGGCAGGCGAGCTGAACCGCCATTGTCCCGGAACTCGGGAAACAAGAACGGCGCCCAACGAACGCGTGCGAACACGACTTCTCGCGCTGAACGTGAGCGAGCCGGAGGTCCTGGAGTGCGGCAGTCTTCTGCCGCTCTCTTTGCCCCCTAACGTGTGGCGTGGCCTCGATGTGGATGTGACCTCCACGAACAATGGGCGCGAGCGAGAGCGTGAGAGGACTCGCGCACTCCCGGACGCTGCCGCGATTCGTCAGGCCACGTGGCTTCCCCAATCCGTGTCTCTCCGTGAAATTCGTGTCGTCTCCACTCCCCGCAGAAACTCAAAACTCCAGCTCCAGCGTGCGAGGTCGGGACTCGTTCGGGAATCGGACGCGCAGCAATCCCTCGGCGGCCTCGTACGTCCCCCCCTCCAACGCGACGTGATCGAGACGGACGGCCTTCGGACGCCTAGCGGTTGAGAACAGAAACACCGCGGGCGTCTCCCCCACGCCTTCAACGATCCACGAGGATGAGTCTTTGCTGGAACGGGCCGGGAGCGCCTTCGCCGCCGACGCCAACAGGTGCGGTTGTTTTGACTTCACCGCGTCGAGATCGAGCAGGAATACCCGCGCACCCGGACTCAATGTCACGTTGCGCAGCACGCGCAGTTCGGGATCAAAAAGGTTCACGAAACGCCCGTTCAGAACCTTGGGAACTCCGGGAAGGGATTCATCCAACCCTCCGCCGATGACGTAGGGACCCCGGCGAATGGCGAGGTGACTCGTCTCACTCCACTTCAGACCCGCCTGACGCGCCGCCATCCGATACACCTCAATCAACCGCGCATCGGCTTCTCGGCTGAGCGCGAAGTGAACCGGAGTTTCCCGCAGCCAGATCACCGCGCCCTTGCCGACTCGTTGCGTTGGCGTCGCGTTCGTCGAAAAGCTCTCATCGTTCAGGCCGAGCGCCGCAAACAAATGCTGTCGCGGAATCGTGCGATTCTGCCCTTCGTGATTCCACCATTCGCGTACCCGGTTGTAGGGATCCGAATCATCGTCAACGATCACGAGAACGCCGCCCTTTCGAACCCAGTCCGCTAGCGGCGGATGCACATCAGAAGAGAGCGGCTTCTGGCCCTGATAGGAAAGGGCGAGTACGCGCTGCCCCTCGAGGAAGCCGGGCAGCATCACGTTCTCCAACTGAACCGGCGTCACGGGGATGCCGCGCTTCACCAACGGCATCGTGAGACCGTAAAACTGCGCCATGTTGGGATCGCTTGGCGTCGGCTGCTCGCGCTGGAACATCATCGAATCGCTCACCAACACTCCGATGCCGCGGGTGCCGCAATCCCACTGAACCTTGGGTTGACGCAGGTCGGCCAGTGCCTGCATGACGATTTGCAACTCGGTTGCGTATTCGGGTGGGATTGATTTTCGATCCTCGGGCTTGGCGGTGCGGGGATACTTGCCACCGAAGATCCGTTCCGGCCAAGGGGCCACTTCGTACTGCCAGACATCCGGCTGGAGCAACGAGGCGACCAGCGTGGACTCCCAGTTGGTGCGGTAGTCGGTCCAGTCGTGGCCTGGGTTGTCCTCGATCGGATCGTTCAGATACCAGACCGATCGACCGGTGGCGCGGACGAGATTCTGCATGGCGCCATACTCCAGGAAGGCGGTCTCGAAGGTCCGTTCCTTGCCGACACCGTGGAAATGATTCGGGGTGCGAGCGGTGCCGGTCCACACCTGCGCGATGTAGCCATCGCATCCGGCAAGTTTCGCCAAGCTCGACTCCGGACTGACAATGCACCAGTGGGCGTAGTTGATCAGGCTGTGGGTCGGCACATAGCAACGGACCTTCCTTCCGGTGCGCTGATTGAAGGCCTGAACGTGGTCGAACACTTGTTGCAGAGCTCGGCGGTAGAGGAAGTACTTGAGCTTGGAGGATCGCCACTGGCCGTCGACCGACTCGTGCGGCGGCTGCCAGGGCTCGTGGTAATACGACTGCCACTCGCGCTTGAAGCCCTCCGAATAACCCGCGCGGGCCCAGAATTCCGGCTCCTCCAGATGCACCGCCTCGACGCCCGCGTCCAGCGCGCGCTGCACACCCACACAGAGAAACGTTCCAAAGTTCTCCGCCGGACACATGTAGTAAACATCGCCGCCGTGACTGATCACCTTTCCACGTCGGTCGGTTTGCGCATTGTCGACGTGATTCACGCCATCGAAGCGGCCGTAAAGGTAGTCCTGATAGTCACCCCACGAGACCCCGGTCATCAGGTGCACCCGGTATCCACGATCACGCCAGCTCTTCACGCGATCCGGCATGGTGGGGCCGAGTCCGTAAACCATGGCCACGTCGGCCCGCAGGTTACCTTGAGGGCTCCATGCCTTGGAGGTCTGGAAACTGGTACGTTCCCGCACGGCCGCCGGGTCCTCGGGGAACGCGGGCGGATCTGCGCGCAACAGCCCCACTGAGGCAGCGAGGGCGAGCGAAATCCAGCGGCGGAAGTGACGAGGCATCCGGCACCAAGTACCTTTCGGCGCGCACTCCATCAAGCCGCGGCTTCTCGATGCCTTCAAAACCAGCCGAGTAAGAGCGTGACTGAGACTTGGGAAGCCCCTAATGCAGCGGCTCCCCGATAGCAACCAGGTGCCCCTGGGTCCTGAAATACAAAATCCCTTCGGAAATCGCCGGCGTCGCCATGCAGATTTCTCCCAAACGATTCGTCGCCATGACCCGAAATTCCGGCCCCGGCTTGACAACGAACACGGTCCCCTGCTCCCCGGTGAAATAGAGCTTGTCCTTGGATGCCACGGGGGAGGCGGTGAAGCCCTCGCCGCCGCCGCCGAGACGCTCCTTGTACCGCTGGTGCCCCGTTGCCGGATCGAGGCAGGAGAGAATTCCGTCATCGCGGCAGCTGTACAGCAAGTCGCCATAGATCAACGGCGTCTGCATATACGGGCCGCCCTTTTTCACGCTCCAGGCCACTGAACGATTGGTCGTCGAATCCCCAATCAGCGATACATCACCGCGGGCATTCGATCGCACTGCGTAGATCGGGCTGCGGGGACCATGGGAACTGGCGAGGAAGAAGAGGCCGTTCCATTCCTGAGGCGTGGGAACCGGACAATCGCCGCCCCCAGCCAGGCGCCAGCCAGGCGCCAGAGCTCCCTTCCGGTCTGGAGGTCATACCCTCCCATGTGGTTCCACCCGTTGACCACCAACTGTGCCCGATCCCCAGAGCCACAGACGTTGGGCGTGCTCCAAGTGGCCGTGTCCTCCCGACGCGTCCGCCAGCGTTCCGTACCATCGGCCAGGCTGAAGGCCGCCACGAAGCCGTTGGTCAGAATGTCGCACTGCAGGAACACCGTTCCCTGATGCACCACCGGCGAACTAGCGAAGCCCCATTCCAGGGACCACGCATTGGTCTCCACCTGGTCGTTGTACACCATCGGCGTGGAACGCAGCACGCCGAGCGGCTTCTTCCAGCGCAGATTGCCTTCAAGATCGTAGCAGTACAACCCCTCGGATCCGAAGCAGGCCACGAGGTTCGTTCCGTCCGTTGCGACGGTGCAATTGGCATGGGTCGCCTTTTGATGACGACGAACCTGAGGAACCCCCTCGACCGCCGTCTGCTGCCACAGGATTCGCCCCGTGCCCTTGTCCAGACAGAGCACCTTCCACTGCTGCGGACCGTTGTCGTCGGCCGATTCCGGATCTCCGTACAATCCGACCTTGAGCGGCGCCGTTCCCTTCGCACTGACCGCTGTGGTGAGAAACACGCGGCTTCCCCAAATCACCGGACTCGAATGCCCCAGCCCGGGAATCGGCGTCTTCCACCGCACGTTGCGGCCGTGCTCCACATCCCAATCGGCCACCGTCACTGAGCCAGTCGCCACGCCCGAAGCCCTTGGCCCACGGAAAGACGGCCATTGGATCTGCGCCGGAGCCGCGAGGGTCAGCACGCAAGACAGAAAGACGAGGAGCGGACGCATGAACAGGTCGGCAGGAGAGCGGAAGGTCCCTCCCACCGAGGGCATCAACCTCGGAAGCGGGAGCGATTCCGGCAATGGAATTCGGCACAGGCTCCCCTTCAAGCCGAGGTCGAGTGCAGACGCCGTCGTGCAAAATCAAGTGAGGGCAGGCTGGTGGGAACCATCCCCCGGGGAACCACGACGTATCGCATGACCTGTCGGTGGTTGGTTTTGGACTTTGCCCCATCCCCTTAGGCCGCTAGGTTCCGCGCTTCCAGAAAGGCCCGCCGATGAGCCAGAAGCCGGAAAAAAAATACACGCTGAATCTGCCCCGCACCGAGTTCGCCATGCAGGCGAATCTGGTGCAGCGCGAACCGCAACGCCTCGCCCAGTGGGAGGCGTCGGATCTCTACGGACAGATCCGCACCGCACGCACCGGCCGGCCCCGCTTCGTGCTCCACGACGGCCCCCCCTTCGCCAACGGCGACGTGCACGTCGGCACCGCACTGAACAAGGTGCTCAAGGACCTCATCGTCAAATACAAGACCCTGCGCGGCTTTGATGCCCCGTACGTGCCGGGCTGGGACTGTCACGGCCTGCCCATTGAGTCGAAGGTCACGCAGGAACTCCGCGCCGCCGGCAACACCAGCGCCGACGCCGCAGCCATTCGCAGCGCCTGTGACGCCTATGCCCGCAAATACATCGACCTCCAGCGCTCGCAGTTCAAGCGCCTCGGCGTGTTCGGCGACTGGGCGAATCCGTATCTTACCCTCGACAAGTCCTACGAAGCCGCCGAGCTCGGCCTGTTCGCAGACCTAGTCGAGAAGGGCTTCGTGTACCGCGGGAAAAAGCCGGTCTATTGGAGCATTCCCTTCAAGACCGCGCTCGCCGAAGCCGAGGTCGAGTACAAGGATCACATCAGCCAGAGCGTGTACGTGAAGTTCCGTCTCAAGGGCGAACCGAACACCTTCGTCCTCATCTGGACCACCACGCCCTGGACCCTTCCAGCCAACCTCGCCGTCGCGTTCAACCCCGCCTTCCACTACTCGCTGGTGATGGTGGAGGGCGGCGCCTACATCGTCGCCAATGCGCTGCTGTCCGCCGTCTCCGAGAAGCTGGGATGGCAGAGCTACCAGATCGTCCGCTCGTTGTACGCCGAAGAGCTGGCGCAATTGGAGTACGAGCATCCCTTCTGCGCGCGAACCGGCCGGCTACACCCGGCGGAGTTTGTCACCAGCGACACCGGCACCGGCTTTGTGCACATCGCCCCAGGCCACGGCGCCGATGACTATCAACTCGGGCTCAAGGTCGGCCTGCCGATCTACTGCCCGGTCGATGACGAGGGTCGCTTGGCGCCGACCACCGATCTTCCCCGCGAACAGCAACTGCCGGACTCGCTGGTCGGCAAGTCGGTGCTCGAAAAGAACAACCGCTCTGACGCCAACGACGCCGTGCTCGCTCTGCTTGCCGAGAAGCAGGCGCTCGCGCATCGCGAGGACTATCCCCACAGCTACCCACACTGCTGGCGTTCCAAGACGCCAATCATTTTTCGCGCGGTGGATCAGTGGTTCATCCGCATTGACCACACCGTGGCCGGAGCCGCGAAGACCTTCCGACAGACCGCGCTCGACACCATCGCGGCCGACGTGAAGTGGGTCCCCGACTGGGGCCAAAACCGCATCCGCGGCGCGGTGGAATCACGTCCCGACTGGTGCATCTCGCGTCAGCGAACCTGGGGCGTTCCGATCCCGGCGTTCTACGACGCGACCGGCGAACCCATCCTCAATGCCGACATCGTCCGCCAGGCTGCCGCGCTGATCGAGCAGCACGGCAGCAACGTGTGGTTCGCCACACCGGCCGCTGAGCTGTGGACCCAGTGCCGGCCCGCCGGCTGGACCGGCCCCGAGGCCGTCGCCAAGGGCCACGACACCCTCGACGTATGGATTGACTCCGGCAGCTCCAGCCGCGCCGTACTCGCCGCGCGCCCCGAACTGCAGCATCCCAATTGCACTGGCTCCGACGTCTGGCGCGCCGACGTGTATCTCGAGGGATCCGACCAACACCGCGGCTGGTTCCAATCCTCCCTGCTCCTTTCGCTCGCCGGCAACGGCGCGGCGCCCTTCCACACCGTGCTTACCCACGGGTTCATGGTGGATGAGGATCGCGAGAAGATCTCGAAGTCCAAACAAGGTGAAGGCGGCTACCAGAAGCCGCAGACCGCCGATCGTTACATCAAGGACTACGGCGCCGACGTGCTTCGGCTGTGGGTGGCCTCGCAGGACTACCGCAGTGACATCGTGGTGTCCGAGGAGCGACTCAAGAAGG